>JAYVRW010000391.1:0-40811 GCA_043775925.1 Blastocatellia bacterium | reverse complement strand
AAAGATTTCAACTTTTACAACGACGCCCTTGAAGTCTGCGCCGGACTCTGGAATTTCTAGCTGGCGACCTGATTTTATTTATCGCAACAGGTCTAATGGATTAACTAATTCGAGATACGGATTTACAGGTCGTGAAAGGGATTCTTTGACGGGGTTAAATTATTATCGCGCTAGATGGTATGACGCATATCAAGCGAAGTTTATCAGTGAAGATCCCGCTTATAACTTCAATAACCAACCACAATTATTTGATTATTCTCAGGGGAATAGATATAGCTACACAGGAAATGATCCAATCAGCCGAATGGCTCCATTAGGTCTATGGTATGTTGACCTAAATCTTAATGGTGGCATTGGTGAGGGGTTAGGTGGCACAGCAAGTCTTCAACTAGGACCATCAGGTATTTTTGTTAGTGGTGGTTGGGGTGTAGGTTTTGGGCTCGGTGCTACTGCAACCTTGAATCAAGGTGATCCTTGTCCAGGTTGGGTTGGGGGCGCCACATTAAGTGGGGGAAATGGTCTATTTGGCGGGCAAGTAAATTTTGCAGGAAGGCAAACTTCTGTAGGTGCTGGTTTTGGCGTAGGTTGGGGGTGCAGTACGGCATATACAGGCACTGCTCGTATATATTGAGCTACAATCGAACCAACGTCTAGTCGTCAGAACCGAAGCCCAGAATTACTCTCTGGTGGATTTTCCAGGCAGGCATTCGTTTTCCGGGGTTACGCCGCGATGGATTCCACGTAAAGACGTGGCGTCGCCTCCATATTGAACACGATGTCTTCCGGCGCGATCCCCGCTTCGATCAGGTCACGGGCAACGCCATATTCGATGCCATCGTATTCAATCAGGACTTTCCCGTCCTGGCGCAAACGCAGATGGATAATGACGTCATCAACGCGCCCAAGTTCATCCGTGCCAATGTCCATCATCAGGTAGTTATCCGTTTTCGGGTCGGCAATGGCAAGAGAATCCAGTTTACGATTGCTGGGCTTCATGGACGCATGCATCCCGATGACTTGTTGCACGATGGCCCGATAACGGGTGAGTTTGTCTAACTGCTCCATTTGATTACCTCTTCTTTCGTTGGATCGTAAGTGAAGAACTTGATTTGCTGGTCATTGATAATTGTAGCCACCAGTTTGCGTTGAAAATATTTACGATAGACATCGTGCGGGACAGCCAGATAGATTTCATACGGTTCGGGCGCGTCACGCAAAAGCGACCGATAGTTGGCATATTGCCCCGTTGCACGATGCAGCTCGTTAATAAATGAGTCTCCACTGAAGCCTTTAATTTCAACGACGATAAGCCGCGCCTGTTTCGCAGCGCCCAGATCAGCGTAGAGCCTCATTTTCTCCATATAGATGGTGAAAGGATCATCCGTAATCGTCCAGCCGTCTTTTTCCAAAGCGCGTTTGACGGTTTCGTGATGAGCATCATATTGAGGCATTAATAAAATTCCTGTACTGACCGACAAGTTACCAACTTGTCGTGAGTGGCTATAACGAAACGAGAATCCTGATGTTTCAAAATGCTGGTGTCGTCCTTATCCCGGTCGGTTCACGACAGCAGGTAGTTTTACTGACAGGGCTGCTATCAGCCGTAGGAATGATAGCGAGATCACGAACAAATTGTAAGTATCACTGAAAACTTTTCTGATTAAAATTACTTTCATACGTAACCAATACACTTGATTTATTTCTCAGCAAGGAAAAACCCAAGATGCGATTCATCACTCACCCACTCACTCGCAAAATGGCTCTCTGCCTGATCGCGCTCACGGTTAGTGTGATTTTTATCAACTCTGTTCGTGGCGCTAAATTTGAAGTTCCGCCTGGGGGATTTGAGGGTGATGTGTCATCCCGAACTGAAACAGGAAAAGGTTCTGTCAGCCTTGCCGATTGGGTGCTAATTGGACGCTTTGTCGCGGGCGATGATTCCGCCAAACTCGGCGGTGAATTTCAGCGAGCGGATTGCGCTCCCAAAGAAACCAAAGGCGACGGACGCCTGACGATGGCAGATTGGGTGTAGGCTGGAAAATATACTACGGGAGTTGATTCACTGGTTGCGGCAGGCGGCCCGAAGACTCCCATCACGCCTACCATTGCCGTCAAGCCGGAAGCGGCTGGCAATCTAAGAATCATGAATCTCGTTCAGACACCAACGGGCGTCACGTTATCCATTCGATACGAAGCCAAGGAACAGAAGCCGCCGCAGGCGTGAGTCTGGAATATGATCCGACGATACTTGGTGATCTTCAGGTCAGATTGGGAGATGACGTAGACGGCGCAACGCTGATTGCGAACACAAACCAACCGGGCAAAATCGGTGTGTTCTCGGATATATTGGCAACCAATTATTTCCCGCTGGCGAGCGCGAGCTGTTCACTGTTTCATTCAGTTTTTTACAAATCGCCGTGAAGACGCCAGTATTATTTACCAACAATCCCCTTCCGACCTCTATCGTCGAAAATGGATTAGAAGTTCCCTTGAATATTTCAACGGCTGCCTCTTCAGTACTTATCAATTACTCAGACCTTGTCGGCTTTTAGCAATTCCACCTTTTAGATTGGCGGTGAGGGAACGTTTAATTATACGAACGCTACTGTTGATGAATTACGCATTAGCGATAACGTGCGCTCGGCGCAAGAGATCAGCGCGAATATGATTTCAGGATTAACGTTTAGCAATCTAACGATGGTTCCGTCCATTACTTCAATTGAGATGTACCCGGGATGGACGTACTGGAAAGATTTAGCGTTTACAGCCACGACTTCTGTTGGAGTAATTTCATTACCTGCACTGGCGCTGAACTGGTCAAGCGCCAATCCCTTGATTGCTACACTTGACCCTGCGTCTGGACGGATCAAGGCGATTGGCATAGGAAGTACAACTTTAACAGCTTCGCAAACAAGCCTCACCGTCAAAGTTTTAGCGCCGCAGCGACAGGTAGTTGAGGAAATCATTGATCCGTTTCTCGCTGCTCCGGCAAGTGGCTACCTCTACAAAATGCCCGTGGTCATTATTCGATACTTCCCAACCATAGATGGTGTGAATGTTGATACGACGGCCTCGGGTTGGACGCAATCACTCATAGATTTAAAAGCGAGAGAATTACAAATTGAGCGTAGACATAAATTCATGTTGGAAGAAGGCAGTCGTTTTCGCGGTTATAAGGACGCGCAGGCTTTGCCAACTCTGGGTTATCAGGTTGTCAAAATTTATACGGTTTACGAAGAAATTCCACCTGGCTTTCCAGAGGGTAATGAGCATTATTTCCCCGATTATAACCAGATTCTGGATCGTTTTAATGCGAAGAACTTTGTCGAGAACCTCGGTGTCAAAGAATTCTGGATTTCTCATTACCACTATGGACGGATCGTTCCTGCTGAATCCAATATGTCGAGTGCTTTAACAGGCGACATTTCAAATAGTTATCGCTTCAATAACGACATGCCAATTTTCAATCGAAGTTTTTTGCTCTATGGAATTAACTTTGCGGGCGGTGAGCATCAGGCAACCCATAATCATGGTCATCAACTGAAAGCGATTTTGGGCTACTCAAATAACAAACAAGATGGCAATGATAATTTATTCTGGCAGAATTTTGCAGGTCGTAATGCCAGTGGCAGTTTTTCGCTGAATGGACGAGCTGGCAACACCCATTATCCTCCGAATGCGGTCATGGATTACGATTATAATTTGCCGGGTCCGGCCGCCAGCGACATTGAAGATGGACGCCAGCCGGAACTGGACAGAAGAAGCAAGTTGATAGTGCGACGTGGGGCGGTCTGGTTTACAACTGGCCAGATAAAAACTATCTGAATGATCCAGGTCAATCGCAGTGGTACATCTACTGGATGCAAAACATGCCGGGGCGCGGCGACACCATTCCCTATAATTCAAATCGAATGACAAATTGGTGGTACTTCACAGGCGACTGGGATGCGGCTAACAAGGCAGGTATTGGTTTGTATGAACCTGCTATCTGTGATTTCACCTTATCCAAAAACAGTGATGAACAACTCTCAGGAACGCTACCCGGCACAGGCGAAGTTAATGTTACCTGTAATGGCGGATGCAAATGGTTTGCTTCCAGTAATGAAAACTGGATCACACTTCAGAGTGGTTCGATAGGTGACGGAAATGGAACCGTTCGGTATTCCGTCTCTACCAACAATACAGGCGCAACTCGTATCGGTACTATTGCGATTGCAGGCAAGGTCTTTACTGTGACGCAAACGGTACAAACTTGTACTGTAACGATTCCGTCTCCGACGCAAAATATTTCAGCCAATGCAGACAGCGGAACATTCACCGTCAATACGCAAACTGGATGCGATTGGAGTGCGGTCAGTAATGCTAGTTGGATTACGCTGACGACGGCAACACGCGGAACCCAACCTGCGCGTGGCATTCACCGTCACCGCCAACACAGGAGCAGCACGACAAGGTACAGTCACAGTCAGTGGACAAAATTTCACTCTTAATCAAGCGGCAGCTTGTGCCTATACCATAAGCCCTTCGACCTTCAGCTTTGCTTCGGCAGGCAGCAGTAATACGCTTACGATTACATCCGCAGCAGGCTGCGCCTGGACTGCCGTAAATACGAATACGTGACTAACTATTACTCCGCCAAACGGCGGTGGTAATGGAGCGCTAACTATTACAGCGTCGGCAAATTCCGGTCTCGCACGAACAGGAACTTTCACAGTGGCCGGGCAAACGGTCACGCTCTCACAGGCGGCTGGTTGCGCTTACTCTCTCAGCGCCACCAGTGTTTCGGCTCCGACCACTGGCGGAACGTTTCCCATCAATGTTTTATCTGGAGGTGGGTGTCCATGGACAGTGGTAAATACCAATAGTTGGATCACTGCGACACCCTCCGGCAGCGGCAATGGGGCTGTGACGCTGACTCTTGCAGCCAACACTGGAGCTGATCGCTCAGGGACGTTGACGATTGCCGGGGTCACTGTCAGCGTCAATCAAAGTGGAGTTGTGGTGGCGGGAGATACTTTGGCAGGCGATCATCGTGCTGGTTCGGTTTTAATTTTCAATTATTACAATTCGAGTATTTCCTCATCTAATCAGCAAAACACCCAAATCAGTCTCACCAATACTCACGATTCAAGGGCAGCCACTGTCAGGTTATATTTTGTAGATAGTCTGACCGGCACGGCAGAAAGTTATGACTTATGCCTCGCTCCCAATCAAACCTATAATTTGCTAACCTCTGAGTTTGATCCCAGCGTAGCTGGTTACGTGATGGCAGTGGCAGTTGATAGCACGACAGGCTGTCCAGTCAATTTCAATTACCTGGAAGGTCAGGAAGCGATTAAATTAAATAGTGGTCATAATGCGATACTGAGGGCGATTGGAATTCCATCGGTAGCAGCCAGTCCGACTGCCTGCACTACTGAAAATATCGCGGCAACCCTGAACTTTGATGGTATGAGTTATGCCAAATTACCTAAAACTCTGACCATTACGAACCTGTCCAGCATCCGTGATGGCAATGATACGTTGCTGGTCATCAATCGCATCGGAGGTAGTTTTGTCGGAGGCGACAGACTGGGAACCATCACCGGAAATTTGTACAACTTTGATCATCCCGCAGAGAACTTCTCAGTGAATATTGCAACGATTCAACTTGTGCGAAGTCTCTCGAATTCATTCCCGCGAATCGGCCCCCTGTCCTACGATCAAATGATCCCGAACGGCAGGATCGGGTGGATGTATTTCGGTACCAATGCTCCGAACCAGGCGATTGTTGGGGCGGTTATTAATCAGAATCCAAATATCTGGCGTTCATCTGGTGCTTTTAGTGGAGGTTACAACTTACCAATGAAGGAAGGTGGTACGGCTTCCGCTGTTAGTTTGACAATTATGACATCGGCTCCTAATTGTCAGTGACTTTAAGGCGAGCGCAGTACAAGAAATTGCGCTCGCCGTTTCTACTTCGCAGGATTTTATTTTCTTGGCGCGTTCCACACCCGGACAGATTTATCCTGACTACCGGAAACCAGCGTCTGACCGTCAGCAGAAAAAGTCACATCCCACACTTGTGCTGTATGACCTTTGAGCACCAGCAACTCACGCCAGTTTTGCGTTTCCCAAATTCTGATTGTCGCGTCCTTGCTGCCGGAAGCTAAGCGCCGTCCGTCTGGTGAAAAAGCTAACGCATACACTTCATCAGCATGTTCGGCCAGCGTTGCTAACTCCTGCTTGGTGGCAACGTCCCAAATCTTAATGGTTGCATCCAAACTACCAGTTGCTAACCAGCGACCATCGGGAGAGAAAAGCACTTTCTGGACGGTATGCTTATGGGTTTTAAAGGAGTACAGATTTTGACCTGATGCGACATCCCAGAGGAGTGCAATGCCTTCCCCGCCGCCCGAAGCCAGCAAGTTACTATCAGGAGAAAATGCTACTGAAAAAACCCCATCGCGATGTCCGCTCAATTGCTGGACTGTAGTTCTGGTTGCGACATCCCAGATGATAACTTGTCCACCTGTCGCAAAGAATTTCCCATTCGGTGAAAAAGCGACGGTGGGCAAGGGATTATAATCAACTTTCGATGGAGGTTTAATCGCTGCCAACTCCTGACCATTACCCAAATTCCAGAGCCGTACCTGTTCACTGTAATCGGTACTCACTAATAACCTATCTGGTACAGAAACAGCCAGATTGAGAACTCCGCCGAATTCTTTTTTGGTGAGTATTTGACTGATCTGACCGTGATCAAATATACGAATGACACCTGTGTAATCACCCATCACTAATTGATTCGCCGGCGGGATAAACCCAATCGTATGAACCTGACACATATTACAATCCCCCTGCCATAAAATCCCGGATTGGAGAGCTGGTAATGACCAGATTTTAATTTCAGCGTCATCATTGGTCAGTAAGTGTTGACCATTCGGAAAGAAGGCAACATACCAGATTTTCTGATTATGACCTTTAAGCGACAAGAGTTCTTTGCCATCGGCGACGCGGTGCAGATGCAAGGCTCGATCACGTCCGGTGGAAGCTATGATTTTTCCATCCGGCGAATAGGCCAGATTCAGAACAAAATCTCTATGACCTGAAAGTTTGATTACTTCCCGCCCTGTTTTCGTATCCAGTAAATGAATCAGATTGTCTATCGCACCGCAGGCCAAGGTTCGGGAATCAGGTGAGAATTGCAGGATTTCAGCGTATTCAGGTAAGGAAAGCCTAGAGCGTTCTCGCCAGCTTCCTACTTCCCAAATTCGGATACTATTGTCGTAACAACTGGTCGCGGCAAGTCGCCCATCAGGTGAAAAAACAATATTATTAATGATCTTACTCTGGTCATTTATGACGTGAACAAGTTGACCTGTGCTGGTCTCGCGAATAAAGGCTTCTTTGCCGAGCGTGTAGGCAAAGCGTTTTCCATCTGGTGTAAAGGTTACTGAACGCGCTCTGATGCGCCGCAGATCATCAAAGCTGAGAAGTTCTTTGCCAGAAGTAACCTCCCATAATTTGACCAATCCCTGATGATCGCAGCTCAATAATTTTGAATTGTCAGGAGAAAAAGCAACGGTGCTAATTCTGTTTGGGTGTCCTGATAACTCAATGATCACCCGACCTGTGTGCGCCTCTCGAAGCTGGATGGTCTGGCGTATCGTGCCAGAAGCAATGAGTTTCCCATCACCAGAAAGGATCATCCCATGCGTCGAGTCAGGGGTCTTAATCGTGAGCTGATCCTGATGCAATAAATGTTGCAGGTAATACCATTCAAAGCCACGTAAATCTTCTTCGCCTGGTTTGGGCAGGTACTGGTCGAGGAGTTGTTGCGCTTGATCTAATTTCCCCACTTCCCAATTGGTGCTGGTTTTTTTGCATATCTGCCGCATAAAGTTGGCGGCGTTGTTGCTCTGCCAGCAGCCGTGCGCCGTGATTCGCCCAGATGCTATAACTCAGTGCGCCCAAGAGAAAATAAGTGTCAATGCAGCCAATGCGACTCCCATTCGATGGCGTCTAATATATTTTGTCGTTCGATATTTTAAGGTACTGGGGCGAGCGATAATGGGTTCACTATTCAGATGCCGGGTTATGTCTTCGCCGAATTGCTCGACAGATTGATAGCGCGCTAGAGGTTCTTTACGAAGTGCTTTTAGTAAAATGTTATCAAGGTCGCCTTGTAATCGCTTGCCTAATTTTTCCGGTGTGGCATCCCGCAATTGACTCATCATTGGTGAAGAGGTGACGGATTGAGTTTGCGTCTCAGTCAGAGGTCGGAAAATAATTTTACTGGTTATTTCAGGGTCTTCTTCGCAGATGAGTCGCGTAATCTCCGGCAGTGAATTTTGCCTGTTCCAAAATGGACGATGACCAGTCAGTAATTCATAGAGCGTCACCCCCAACGACCAGACATCGCTCGAAGTGGTAATCATCTCGCCGCTCACCTGTTCGGGGCTGGCGTAGTACGGCGACATCGGCTGCAACCCAGTTTGTGTCAAAGTATTTTCAGGCGGATGAAGCGGATCATGAATTAATTTAGCGATCCCAAAATCCAGTAATTTCACCACTCCCTCCTGCGTCACAAAAATATTCCCCGGCTTGAGATCACGATGTACAATCAGGTTCTGATGCGCATACCGAACCGCTTCACAAACCTTCTGAAACAATTTTAAGCGCTCCGTAATCGTCAATTTTTGCGCATCGCAATAATCGGTGAGAGGACATCCATCCACATATTCCATAACCAGAAAAGGCCAGCCGCTGGCAGTGGTTCCACCATCCAATAATCGTGCAATATTGGGATGCTCCAACGCCGCCAGAATCTGACGTTCCTGTTTGAAACGGCGTCGGAATCGGCGCGGACCGCCAGATAAACGGCTCCCATTCCGCCACGTCCGATTTCGCTCATAATCTCGTAAGGACCAATGCGATCCCCGATAGCTGAGGCTACCTCTATCCGGTGACTCATTAACTCATGGTCAATAATAGCCGGGGTAGCCAGAAAGTTCTCAAAGGCAGCAACGTCGGCGACTCTTAACATTTTTTCAATGTCGGTTTTGAGTTCCATATTGCCCGCGCAAGCCGCAGTCAGATATTGTGGGCGCAGATTCTTCGCCTGGTTTTGTGCGTTCTCAAAAATCGTTGTCAGGTGTTCCCACTGATTTTCTTCCATACTCATAACATAATGCGTAAATCGTCAGCATTATGGTTCATCTCCCTTTCTGAATTGTAACTTAATTGTTAGAATTGGCACGCAGCTAAACACTTTGCCAAAATAAAGGAGAAAGGTGCTTTGATTCAACAAACGGTGGATTTCACCGCTTTGCTGGTGGCGTGGCGTAAGGGAGACCAGGAGGCGGGGCAACAAGTATTTACCTTAGTCTATCAGGACTTACGGCGGTTGGCGCAGGATTATTTGAACCATGAACCTCATGGGCATTCCTTGCAAGCCACAGCCTTAGTCAATGAACTTTATCTCCGTCTTTTCGGAGACACCAAAATTGATTTCCAGAATCGTAGTCATTTTTTGTCATAGCAACCAGACAAATGCGGCGCCTGCTGGTTGACCATACCCGCGCCAAACGAGCCGCCAAACGCAATCTCAACCTGCTCGATTTATCATCGCCCGGAGTCACGCATCCTATTTCTGGCAAAGATCAGGAATTGCTCATCCTCGACGATTCATTGACCCGACTGGAAAAGTTTCATCCGCGTGCCGCCAAAGTTGTCGAACTGCGCTACTTCGGCGGCTTAACTGAAAAAGAAGCGGCAGAAGTGTTAGACATCTCTGTTCCGACCCTGAAACGCGATTGGATGCTGGCGAAGACCTGGCTGTTTAGCCAGATTTATGGTGACGAGTAACCTCTTTTCTTTTCCCGACAAATTCTTTAAAGAAAAGCCTGCTTATGAAAAAGAAGCACTACTCTCTTATTCAAGTGGTTCTCCGACTGATCGCTTTTCGCGCCTCCTCATCGGCTTGCCCGCAACCACAGCATCTTATGTGGATAAATTGCGCCCTCCGATGGATGTCTATAATTGGGAACATGGATTCTTTGTGCAGGACGATTTCAAACTTCATTCGCGCCTTACCCTTGATCTGGGCTTACGCTATGAACTGATCACGCCTTTCATCGAACGTAATAATTTATTGGTCAACTTCGACCCTAATTTTAAAGCTGCGAATGGGCGACGGGGACGCTTTGTTGTTCCCACCCGGGAGACGCTCGCCAGTATTGATCCGCGCATGATTGCCTACGGCGTCGTGACAGCGGATGAAGTCGGAGTCGGTCGTGGACTGGTTAAAACAGATACCAATAACTTGGCGCCGAGACTTGGCGCAGCCTGGCGTCTCACGGACAAGAGTGTGCTTCGTGGCGGTTATGGCGTCTTCTATCCGACTTCAGCCGCACAGGGCATTCGTGATCCAATGGCGTCCGTCGGTTTCAATCAGAGACTTACCAGACTTGGTTCCGGGCCAATTCCACTTGGGAGTTGGCCCGGGGGGATTAATCCACATGGCATTAGCTCGCTCAGCGGTGGCGCAGTACGGACAGTGGGGTCGCAACCGGATGTCAATGCTGTTCCGTTCAATCTTCAGCAACCCCGGATTCAACAATACAACCTTACTTTTGAGTGTGAACTACCCTGGCAATTAGCACTACGCGCTTCATATCTGGGAACCCGTCTCAGCGGGCTGATTTCAGGCATTGATCTGAATATGCTTGCCCCTAGCGAGACGCCTTTCGGAACCAGTACAGGAGACGGCATTACGCCTTGTACGCCGGGAGATAATTGTGATTTATCGGCAGCAGACCTCGCTCGCTTACCATTCCCTGCACTGGGGTCATTCTTGTTATCTTATGGCAACATCGGGCGAGGTCGCTCTCACGCTTTACAGATCGAAGTCAATCGGCGTTTTTCGAGCAGTTTTACCTTCAATCTGAGTTACACCCTACTTGACCAAAAATCGAGTGTCCCAGACACGGGTGGTTCAAGTCTAGGTGGGACGGTCTACAACCAGTTCAAGCCAGAGAATGATTTTGGTGCTGAAGCTTTTGTTTCACGTCATCGTCTGGTTGCCTATGGCATTATCGAAGCGCCTTTCGGAAAGGGTCGTAAACTTGGCGGTAAGGTTCCGACAATGGTTGAGGCCATCGCGGGCAATTGGCAGATGTCATGGAATCTATTTGCGAAAAGTGGCTTCGGCTTGACGCCTTACTGGGACTGCGGCAACTGCTACCCTGTCTTTCCAGGTAACATCGGCAGCGATTCAATTGATGCAGTTGGTGGTTTTGGTGGCACCACCTTCCGACCGATAGTGATTGGCAACCCGCAAGTGAGATCGGGCGACCGATTTTTCAATCCTGACGCTTTTGGAGCGCCGCCGTTGGGCGCTGACCTCTTTGATAATCCGACCGTTGCCAGGCGTAATTCATTGAAAGGTCCGGGAGCTTGGGGAGCGCCAATTTGGAGTTGAATAAAACTTTCCAACCAGGAGAGCGATTTCGCTTGAAGTTAGGCGTACAATTCGACAATGCCTTCAATCATCCGATGCGTGCGCCAAGTGATGATCAATACTTGGCCTGGCTGGGGACTCTCAATTTAGCGGTGAATCAGGCTACGCGGAAGCTTCAAATAGCTTCACTGGATCGTAACCTGGACTTTGGACATTTCTTCGAGAGCTTCAATCAAGAAGGCGTTGATAGTCGTCGTACCATTCGCCTTACACTTCGCTTCAGTTTTTGAAGATATTCACAGTCAAGCAGGATGACAGGTGTAAGGCATCCTTAATTATCACGTAATCCCTCCAGCAGCGACCCACTCGCGTATAAGCGAATACGGAAACGAATCATCTTTCCCGCCTCTCGGCGGCGATCTTGACGAGAATAAAACAAAGATTTACGCTCCAGGTGTTTTAATAATCGTTCTTCTATTAAATTCTTTTTTTTCACTTTCCCTTTTCATCAATAGTCATACCCGCCCCCGGTAGGCAAAATGATACGTGCCACTTCACCATAGGGATTGTAATAAAATTGGTATGTTCGCTGGTCTGGCAGCTCGACCTTTGTGACCAGAGTTGCGCCAAAATTATACTTATCGCTGTAGACTATAGTTGTAGATTTCAGGGAAAAGCTGATTGTAGTTTTGAACGTTGGGGGGAACCAGTTCGCTACAGCTCGCTGTACTGTACCGACTACCCCACCAAATATCGCGTCACCATCCATTGAAGAGCGCCGCATCCAAAGATAATAAAAATTGGATTGATCCGCGCTCGCATCATCAATAAAAATGCGACTGTCGCAATCCCGAAACTGACGGGAATATTTTTATAGCTCAGGCTTGAACTTAGCGAAGCTCGCGCCAAGCTGTATCCGGCAGCCGCCAACATTCCTACGACTGCCGGAGCGATGCCCGACAAAAAGGATTGCACCAGATGATTCGCCCGAAAACGATTCAAGGAGGTTCCCGCGACGACTGTCATCAAAAATGACGGCAAAAATGCGGCGATGGTAGCGGCTACGGCTCCGACAATTCCAGCGACTTTATAACCGATAAACGTTGCCGTAATCATCACCGGTCCCGGCGTGATTTGTCCGAATGCCATGCCATCGGCGAATTCCTGCGGCGTCAGCCAGTGATTCAATTCGACAACATCATTTCTGATTTGCGGAATCATCACGAAGCCGCCGCCAAAGGTGACGGTTCCGATACGCAAAAACATTGTCGTCAATTGCCACGTGGCCAACAGCTTCGACAAAATCGAAGTGATGAATGGAATCAAAACCAGCAACGGCAAAGCCAGTGAAATCAATTTATCAGTGTCAAATTTTGCCTTGGTTTCAGCTTCTGGCGCAGGCATTTTCGTGATTTCTCCAGGCATCGGCAAAGAGACTTCGACGCGGTGCTGAATGTGGAATTCTTCAGGATTATCAATGACATTTGCAGCATGTTTTCGGGCTTTCTTTTCGGCTAATGAAGCGTGGGCTTTTTCACGTCGTTCGCTTTTGACTCTGGTGCGAACGCGTTCCCGCATTTGCTTTTTGAAGGATTGAATAAAAATTCCAATCACGCCCGCAATCAACACAATTTCGGCAATACTGGTATTGGTGAAAATCAGGATGAACGCCACCGCGACGCCCATTTCCAAATGCCATTGACGCTGCATCGCCGTCTTGCCAATTTTAAAAACAGTCGCGGCGATCAATCCGACTACAGCGGAGTTGAAGCCCTGAAAAACTCGTTGCGCATCGGGGAGATTGAAGAGATAGGAATGCGCAATCGTGAGCGCAATCATCATCACAAACGAAGGGAAAATAAAACTTGTCGCCGCCGCCAAAGCGCCACGAAATCCGGCGACTTTCAAGCCGATGTAAGAAATGGCATTGACCGCATTCGCCCCCGGCAGGCTTTGCGCCAGCGAGACAGCATCAAGAAATTCTTCATCGGAAAGCCAGCGTTTTTGCTGGACTACCAGGCGGCGAATTTGCGCGATGACGGCGATGCCGCCACCGAATCCGGTCGTGCCAACTTTCAGAAATGGATTGATGAGAATGCGCCAATCGGCTAAGGGCGGAGCTTCTACTTTCTCCGGGATTTGACTGAGAATGAACTCGCGCGCTTGTTCGTAATATTGGCGAATTCGGTTCATAAAATACTGACTTAGACAGGATTTACAAGATGAACAGGATTTACCGACCTTTGCCTTTGTTAGTCTGTCTTATCCTGTCAATCTTGTAAATCCTGTCTAAAACGTTTTTTTGAAGTCCTATGCAGCTAATTCTTCAAAATCTTCAATGCTCGGCAACTCCTGCAAATCTTTCAATCCGAATTGGATTAAAAAATCTTTCGATGTTCCGTAGAGCATCGGTTTGCCGACAGTTTCTTTGCGACCTTTGGTCATAATTAATCGTTTTTCGAGCAACGTCTTAATCGCCGAAGTCGAGGTCACGCCGCGAATTTCCAATATTTCTGGAACCGTCACAGGTTGCTTGTAAGCAATGACAGCAAGGGTTTCCAGCGCAGGCAATGATAACCGTGCCGAAGGTTTGGACTTCAAATATTTGCGGATGAATTCGTGGTGCTGCGGACGTGTCGAGAAACGCCAGCCTCCGGCAATTTCGCGCAATTCCAATCCACTACTGCGTTCATCGTACTCATTCGACAATTCATCCAACGCCTGCTTCAAATCTTTAGCGTCAATGTCACCCAGAATTTTCCCCAGCGTATTTAACGGGAGCGGTTCATCAGCGACAAATAAAACTGACTCAATGGCAGGTTTCAGCTCTGCTAATGAAACCGTAATGATTTCATCGTCGTCAATTTCCTGCGCCGCAATCGTCGTCTCTAGCTGTTCTGCCAATTCATCAATGGATTCATCCAAATCAGGAATCGGTTCATCTTCAGAAGCGAGCTTGGCGAAAATGTTTTCGTATTCGCTGATTGCAGAAGCTTCATTAATTTCTTCGGGGTTTTGGTTATTCGTACTCATTATTCGTTAACAGCTAATTCAATTTCTTCGGGTAGTTCCAGCATCGGAGGCGCGTTTTCACGAAGTCTTGCAATGATGTCGCCAAATATTTCAGCTTGCGTCAGGTAAATTTGCGAACCTTTGACCATTTCCAGAAAAGCCAAAAACGTCAAAATCAATTCACGTTTGGAACGCGCTAATTCAAAGACTACGCGGACGTTGATCTCTCCGCGTTCACGCAGCAATGCACGAATTTGCTTGAGCTTGGCGCTCATGCTCATCTCTTCGCGTTGAATTTCAAATTGCTTGACGACTTTCGCACGATCCAAAATTTCTTTAAAAACCCGCAGCAAATCTACAACATTTGCTGAAATTTCTGGATTATTTTTGTCGGTCTCAATGGCTCCGCGAGTATAACAAGCGCCTTCGACTTCGGCTTTTGCGTACAACATATTCGCAGCGGCTTTGAATTTCTGATACTCCAATAATTGCTCGACCAATTCCATGCGCGGGTCTTCGTTGAGGTCTTCCGCCCCTTCGATTTTCGGATCAGGCGGCAACAACATTTTTGATTTGATATAAATCAGCGTCGCAGACATCACCAGAAAATCTCCGGCTATTTCAATATTCAGAGTTTCGAGAAGCTGGATGTATTCAAGATATTGGCTGGTAATGCGCGAGATCGGAATGTTGTAAATATCAATTTCATCTTTTTTGATGAGGAATAACAGCAGATCAAGTGGGCCTTCAAAGGCTTCAATTTTGACATTGTAATCGTCGCGCCGCGTGTCGTCGTCCAACGTCAACGTGTCGGCGGCATTTTCATTTTTTGCTTTTTTGGGAGCTTGCTTTTTCGCCATCAGTGTTTTGTTTTTCAAACCTCTATTTTGTAATCAAGCTGCGCTTCGTCGCCGTGCAATCCGCGAAAGCCCCAATTATGTTTGGGCGTTTCAAAAATCGTCATCTCTAAATCCTGCGGCGTAATGCCAAGTTCAGTATTCACACGATCAAACAATAATCGAATCAGTTTCTTTTTGGCTTCAACGCTTCGCCCTTCCATCATGCTGATTTCAAGAATCGTATATTTTTCTGTGCGTCCCGATGGAGCAAAAAAATTCATCGGATCAAGCGGAAAAAACCGATGCGCACGTTTGTCAGCCGGATATTGCAACGCTTCCACGACACAAGCATGAATCACGTCAGAAAGTTGCGCCTTCACCGAATTCAGGTGCACCGCCAAGCCATAAATTTTGATCTGCGACATAAAGTTGCTACCAATTAATTTTCATCGCAATGCGCACTTCGTCCATCACGCGAGCGGCTTCTTCATTCGCTTTTTTCGATCCAGCCAGCATGATGTCGCGGACTTCGTCCTGATGCTCACGGTAATAATTCAACCGCTCCGTGATCGGCGCTAAATATTCAATCAAGGCATCAGACAGCGCTTTTTTGCGGTCTACACAACCTATTCCTGCGCCGCTGCAATCGGCATCGAACTGGTCAGCCACTGCGCCAGGAACGAACAACCGATGCATTTTGCATACATCACAATCGCCGGGATGACCAGGATCAGTCCGTTTGACGCGGGTGCGATCCGTAATCATTTTTTTGACTTTCGCCTGAATGTTTTCCGGTGCCTCGCCCAGCTCAATCGTATTGTTGTAGCTCTTCGACATCTTACGTCCGTCGAGTCCGGTCAACTGCAAAACTTCCGTATGCAACGCACCCGGTTCAGGAAAAACATCACCGTAAAAATTATTGAAGCGGCGCACGATTTCGCGGGTCAGTTCGACGTGCGCTGCCTGATCTTTGCCCACCGGAACGTAATCGGCTTTGTACATACAAATGTCTGCTGCCTGCAAAACCGGATAGCCGAAAAACGCATAATTCCCGATGTCTTTGTCGGTAATATTTTCGCGCATTTCCTTGTAGGTCGGCACGCGCTCCAACCATCCCAGCGGCGTCAGCGTCGAAAAAATCAGATGCAATTCGGCGTGTTGCGGAACCAGCGATTGCGTGAAGATTGTGCATTTATTGGGATCAAGCCCCGCCGCTAACCAATCCGTCACCATTGCCAAGGTATTCTCTTTGATCCTGGAAGTGTCCGCGTAATCAGAAGTAAGCGCGTGCCAATCCGCGACAAAAAAATAACACTGATAGCTGTCCTGTAATTTGACCCAGTTTTTAAGCGCGCCTTCGTAGTTACCTAAATGCAACTTTCCAGTGGGACGCATTCCGCTGACAATTCTTTTCATAATTAAATTAAGCGCTCAGCCCAGTTAATAATCGGATTCACGATTGAGCTAAACACTCCGGTCAACATAATCGCGATTAAGATAAAAAATCCAAAAGGGCGAAGTTTATTGAAAGTTTGCGCCGCTTCGTAAGGCAATAAATTAGACATCATGTTACCGCCATCCAAAGGTGGAATCGGAATAAAATTAAGGACAGCCAGAACGATATTCAACCAGACACCTGTCCATAAAAACTGCGCCGCTGCTTCCCGAAATTCTCCGAGTGAAAGCCCTAATCGAGAAACCACCACTTTACTCAAAATTACAAAGACAATCGCCAGTGATAAATTCGTCAAAGGCCCTGCCGCCGAGGTCCAGAAATCTCCCCACCTGACGTTGCGCATTTTTGATGGAGTCACTGGTGTACTCGCCCATCCCATCAACATGGTTCCACCGGATTGCATCAGCATAATCAACGGAAATAACACCATCCCTAAAGGCTCTCGTTTAATATGTGGCAAGGGATTGAGGGTTAATTGCCCCGCGTCTTTACCGGTCGGGTCGCCCCACCAATATGCCATCGCAGCGTGGGCGGCTTCGTGACAGGAAGTCGAGAAAAGAAAGACGACAAAAGTAATTGCGATCCTGCCGAGGTCAAGGTTTTCCACGTATTTTGGCTCCTAATTCGGATTGTTTATCCAACAAAATAGAGACGAACAGTCAAGGTAGCACGCGCATCAAAGCAGTGTCAATTAACGCCTTTCGACACGGAATCAGATCAATTCGGGGGAGGGCTAAATGAATTGTAATTTGATCAGCGATGCGTATTTTGAGAGGAATCAACCAGGCTATAAATCAAGAGTAGAAGAAAATCAGGACGAAAGAACTCGCCATCGTTCGTCCAGGCTTGGGGGATAGATCATTGGACTTTGATCGCTTAGGTAATGAGCCATACTTTTCATTGACCCGTTATCCAAATAATTAGAAAACATATTGACGATACAGCGCCTGGTGGTTAATATGCACTTGCGTGAAGAACAAACCTCATCAAGTAAGTAATGAACATAAATTGCTCTTCGCAGACTATCCAGTAGACCTCAATCGGCAAATTTCAGGTCTGACAAATTAAGCTGAAATAATTTTCATAGTGCATTTCTCACTGGGATTTCTGAAACGTTGATGATTGGTTTCTGATTGCATTCAGCCATTCTTTCTACGTCTCATAAAGTTTTATTTCATCCCCCGAAATCCCCCGTTGCCAGCGGTCACAGTGGGAAGGACGAGGCTACGGTGCAACATGCACTGTCAGTGCCGCCCTGTGGTGCCCCATCGCTTGCGGCAATTCCTTGATCGCCTACTGGCGGCAGCGGGACTACAAAGGTTAGCGTTTGCCTGGGATCATCAACTAGAACGCTGACCTTTGATCCCCGAAACCCTTGTGGTTTCGGTTGCCTGAAGGGCTGTACTCACGCGACTAGGAGTGCAGCCCTGAGGGTTTCGAGCTACATTGTCCGTGCCCATCAATTTTTGCTCCACCTCTTAACATTTTGAAACCTCTGCGCAGATCAGGCGTGTAAGATCAAGCGAGGGGAAGCTCAAGCATTTTATGTATTCGCGGGATTTTTTGGTCTTTTGCACCTGACCAACAAAGACCGAAATTCAGGGAAAAACAAGCTGGCTTAGCATTTGACAGATATGATATATTTATCCCTGAGGTGCAGTTGGATCGAATCCACTGCTCATCAGTTTGATGATAGATTCTTACTCATCCCCGAGTAATGCTGTCAAGTCGCTAGTCGACCTCCCCAGAACATCCTGTTTTTCAGCTCGGTTATTTTTTTAGAACTAACTCGAAACATCACAATGGCAGAATTTATTTGCAAGCTGGGAACGCCAGCCGGAGAAATCGTAACCAGAACAGTCGAAGGACTTTCCCTTGAAGAACTGCGTCAACGCCTTCAGCACGAGGGCTACAGCATCTTCTCGGTCGAATCCACCGGCAGTCTGGGAAACAGCCTGAAAGCCCAGAAGCGTGGCATTAAAATCAAGCTGGACGATTTTCTCTTGTTTAATCAACAACTTGCTGCTTTGCTACACGCCGGATTGCCGGTATTGCAAGCCATTCAATTGTTACGACTTCGTTCGCCAAATCTTAAATTACGAGAAGTCCTCGGCGATGTAGAATCAAAAATCAAATCCGGGATTGCTCTTTCTGAAGCCTTTGCCGCGCAGGGCGAATCGTTTCCGCGCATTTATACGGCTTCGATTCTGGCGGGTGAACGCTCTGGAAATCTGGATGAAGTGCTCCGCCGCTACGTCATTTTCACGAAAGCGATGGCGGCCATTCGTCGCAAGCTGCGCAGCGCCTTGACCTATCCAATGATTTTGCTGTGCGCGTCAGCGATTTTAATTTCGGTGTTGACGACGTGGGTCATTCCACAATTCGCTTCGATTTACGACAATGTCGGCTCGACGCTGCCGCTGATCACGCTTGTCGTCATCGGAATTTCTTCCACCATCAAAGGAAATTTATTCTGGTTGTTGCCTGCTATCATCGGCGGAACCTTTGCCTTCATCTCGTGGCGAAAAACTGAAAATGGACGCCGTACAGTTGATCGCTGGATTTTAAAACTCCCAATTGTCGGAGAATTAGTTCGTCAGATGGCAACCGCGCAATTTTCGCGCAGCCTGGCGACGCTGCTCGCCGGAGGCATTACCTTAGTCGAAGGCTTCCAGATTTCTCTCGCTTCGATTACCAACCGCGAATTGTTGCGCAATACGGAACCGGCGCTTCCAAGAGTCCGCGAAGGTCATCCCTTTACCGATTGTTTAGCCGAGGCAGGTTGGGTTCCTGAATTGGCAATTGATATGATCGGCGTTGGAGAAAAATCCGGTTCGCTGCGAGAAATGCTTGAAGAAGTCGCTGGATTTTACGACGCTGAAACAGAAGTCAAACTTGGACAATTGACGACCTTTATCGAACCCGCAATTTTGATTACGATGGGAGCCGTCGTCGTTACCATTCTGCTAGCGATTTATATGCCGCTCTTACAGATGGTCGGGAATAAAGGTTAGTTAAGTTTCATATACATATACAGATGGCAACACCAAAAGAAAAAATTGACACTTCGGCTGAGCTGGACGCTTCCAAAAAAATGGCGGAGCGCTATCGGTTGAATTTTATCGAACTTGAAAAATTCCCGATTGACTACGCGCTTGTCCAATCGCTGCCCGTAGATTTAATGCTGCGCAATAAATTCGTGCCGCTCATTCGTCAGGAAGATCACATCGTCATTGCGATGGCTGATCCGACTGATTTGATGCTGCTGGATGAATTGAAATCGCAGCTTAAAACAGCCATCAAGCCGACCGTTGCGACGCTTTCTGCTATCGAAGCAATTTTACGCAAAGCCGATGCTTCAGACCGCGTTTTTGCTGAAGCCACCGAAGGCTTTCGCGCTTCGCTCATCAAAACCAACGAAGACGGCAACGAAGAAATCGTAGACCTCGAACGCCTTTCCAGCGATTCTGAAATGTCGCCTATTATTCGCCTCGTTGACACCGTAGTCTTCACGGCTCTCGAAAAACGCGCCTCGGATATTCACATCGAAACGCGCGATAACGATGTACAGGTGCGCTACCGCATTGACGGAGCTTTGTATGAAGCGGGCGAGCCGATTGACATCAAACATCATCAGACCATTATTTCGCGTATCAAAGTGATGTCCGAACTGGACATCGCCGAACGTCGCGTCCCACAGGACGGACGTTTCAGGATGCGCATTAAAGGTCGGCGCGTAGATTTCCGCGTCTCGATTATTCCCTCTGTTTACGGTGAAGACTCCGTTATTCGTATTCTCGACAAAGAACAAATTAACGAGGATTTCAAGGATTTAAAACTTGATGTTGTCGGATTCGATCCGGTTTTGCTGGCGAAGTTCCGCCGCTTTATTCATGAACCTTACGGGATGGTGCTTGTCACCGGCCCGACGGGTTCGGGTAAAACGACGACGCTGTACGCGGCCTTGAATGAAATCCGCAACGATGAAGACAAAATCATTACCATTGAAGACCCGGTCGAATACCAATTGCATGGTGTGACGCAAATTCAGGTCAATGAAAAGAAGGGTTTAACCTTTGCCAGAGGATTGCGCAGCATTTTGCGTCACGATCCTGACAAAATCATGGTCGGAGAAATCCGGGATAACGAGACTGCGCAAATTGCGATTAACTCTGCGCTGACGGGACATTTAGTCTTCACGACTGTCCACGCGAATAACGTGATTGATGTCATTGGACGCTTCCTAAATATGGGCGTTGAAGCCTATAATTTTGTGTCATCGCTCAATTGTGTCCTGGCACAACGGCTCGTGCGGCAACTCTGCATGCGCTGTCGTGAAGAATATCGTCCGTCCGAAGAAGAATTTATTGAATCTGGATTGAAATCTGAGCGTTATAAAGATCAGGTCTTTTTCAAAAGTGTCGGTTGTGACTTTTGCAACCAGACAGGCTATCGGGGACGTACCGCAATTCACGAATTACTCAATCTGACTGATTCGATTCGGGAATTGATTATTGCGCGGCGTCCAGGATCAGAAGTACGCCGCACGGCTACGCAGGAAGGTCTGGGTAGTTTACGTGAATCCGCTTTGCGTTTGGTCTTTGAAGGACAAACAACATTGCACGAAATTAACCGCTCCACATTCGTTGAAACTGCGATTTAACCAAGCGAAGGTCATTATGATAATGAAACAATTATTTACAAAACTCCTCACATTGACGCTGGTTCTCAGCTTTTGCCTGCCAGCCGCTGTCTTTGCTGATAAAAAAGCGGATACGCGCAAAGCCAAGAAAAATTTCAACGAAGGCACCAAGTACGAAGGTGAAGAGAAGTGGGATTTGGCGACGCAATCGTTTTTGCTGGCGATTGCCGCTGACCCGAATAATCCTGAGTATCGCCTGCACGCCACGACTGCCGGAGCCAAAGCTTCATTGATGTTTGCTAAACGCGGCGATGGGTTTGCGACTGAAAATGATTATGCCAGCGCTTACACCGCGTACAAGCAGGCTTACGCTTACGACCAGTCCAACGAAATTGCTTTGGTGAAAATGCAGCGCATGTTCGAACTGCAAAAAGCGCAATCTTCAGGCGAAGCGGCTCCAAGCTATAACGTGCAGAATGGGAATTACATTCGTACCAGCGCCGATATTGTGACGCCGCAACCGCGTTCATCACGCTCGAAAGACGTAGCTTCGACGGTCACATACAAAGATATTGCACTGAAAGACGTCATCAAAAATCTGGCGCGCCAATTGGACTTGAATATCATTTTTGACGACTCTTTCCGCGATCAACCAAAATATAATCTTGAATTGCGTAACACTTCGCTGGCACGTGCGCTTGATTTTGTCTTTATCCAGAACAAGCTGGTTTTTGAGCAATTGGATCGTCGCACCTTATTGATTTACTTTGATAATCCAACCAATCGCCAGCGTTTTGAACGTCAGATGATTAAGACTTTTTACATCACCAACGCCAAGTTGGAAGACGCGCAACGCGCCGTCCAGCAAATGTTACAAGGTGGAGCAACCGGAGTCATTCGACAAATTGTCACAGCTCCGAATATGAATGCCTTGATTATTCGCGCCACCCCCGAAGAATTGCGAATGGTGCAGGAAGTTCTCGACAGCATTGATAAAAACAAAGCCGAAGTCGCCATTGACGTGAATATTTACGAAGTTACACATGACACGATGCTGCAACTTGGTAATCAGGTAGCGACCAGTCCAGGTGCGGTCACGCTCCCAGGCGTTGCGGACAGTCGTGGAGTCATTCGCTCAACCACCGGAAACGGGGTCGGACTTTCGGCTCTCGGTGGATTAGGCCAGTTCGCTACCAGCGCGTTAGTCGGAAATGTTTTCGGTGTTGGTAGTGGACTGGGAACGATGCTCGGAGTTCCTTCAACTTCACTGAGCTTGCTGCAATCCAAAGACAATGCCAAGTTGCTCAATCAAGTCAACGTTCACGCGCTGGATGGTCAGAGCAATAAGACTAACGTTGGGCGACGTATTCCAATCAGTTTAGGTTCGCAACTGCCAAGTGTCGTTGGCGGTACACAAAATGGTGTCGGCACCGGCGTTGGAGGTATCAATGGCGGAGGGTTGGGGTCTTACAGCAATATAGGCTACAGCAGCATTCAATATCAGGATGTTGGTTTGAATATTGATGTCACACCAACCATCACCAATGAAGGCTACATCGAACTAAAAATGACGCTGGAATCTTCGTCGGCGATTCCAAGTTCGGACCCAAGTGCTGCGCTGACGCCTTCGATCTCACAGCGTAAATTACAAACTGTTTCGCGTATCCTTGATGGTCGGACAGCAGTCGTCGCAGGCGTCCAACAACAAACCAAAAATGATGGACGAAAAACAATTCCCGTCATCGGAATGATTCCGATTCTCGGACGCTTTATTACAACGCCCAACGAAACCACCAGCATGAGCGACATCGTGATTACGGTCACGCCACACATCATCCGCGCTCCGCAAATTGAGCGCAAAGATCATCTGGCCAAAGAAAGCGGCACGGGACTCGGCAATGCCATCAATGTTGAGCAGGTTTTGATGCGTGCGCAGGATGATGACGATCAGGATCGTCGTATTATCGCCGCCGGACAACCGACTCCGATGACAGCGCCAACTCAGGTTGCCGCCGAGACTGCACTGACACAACCTTCAATCGTTCCGGTGAATAATCCAGCATCTTCCGCACCGATTATTAACAATGCTGTTTCCAACAACAATCGCCCGGCTCCGACAGCAATTTCACCACCACAACGTCAAGCAATTGAACCCGCACAACAGGCTTTACAGCAAAATGAAGAGGCACAGGCCGCTCGTCAGGGTAATGATGTCAATGGCATCTTCGCCCCTGAGGTTGCCGATCAACGTCCAACTATTCGCCCGGTCGTGATGAGCGCTGAGCAGAAAAAGATGGTGGACGACGCTCGCGCCAAAACCGCCAGGACTCCACAGGTTCAGGAAACTTCCAATCCCTCGCCAATTGAAATCGTGACACCTGAGAAAGAAATGCGTCCACGTATTTCCCCGATGGGTCAGCCCAAGCCAAAAGCTGAGTCGAATCAAGCTGCGCAGCACGAACCAAAAGAAATGAGTAAAGTTGAGACCAAAACCGAATCTCAAGCTGGCTCCGATCCGCTGGTTGGATTATCACTGCGGCTCAAAGATAACAAAGCTACGGTAGGGGAATCCTTCATCGTCGTCGTCGCGGTTGATGGCAAATCCAAAATGACCGGAGCGAATATCGGACTTAATTTTGATTCAACTTTGTTGCAATTGAAATCAGTCCGTGATGGCGGGTTACTGGGTAAAAATCCTGATATTACACATCGGGAAAAGAACGGTGATCTTTTTGTCACGCTGCAACAGGCGAGTGATAGCAAGTTTCCAATCCTCAGCGCCGGACGATTGTTGATTCTTGAGTTCAAAGCACTGGCTCCGGGAGCTACAACGATTGCATTTGACGAAAAAGCTACGAAATTCCTGGCGGGTAATTTGCCCAGCCCAACTTTTAGTATTTCTCCGGCGCAGTTAGAAATCAGCCGCGAAACGATTTCCAAACTTAACGAGAAATAAATATTGGACTTTGGTTTTGGGTCTTTGGTCTTTGGAATGGTGATGAAAGTAATCTAGTTATCTCGCTCGCTTTCATCCGTCTCGCCGAAAACAAATATTTAGCGACAGAAAACAAAGACCAAAGCTCAAAAATCAAAGACCCAAATTTTTTATGAAAAATAAATCGCAGGGATTTACCTTGCTTGAATTAATTATTTCGTTGACGATTCTGGCAATTCTGGTCGGAGCCGCCGTACCGATTACACGCAGCACAGTTAAGCGGCAACGCGAAATGGAGCTACGACGCAACCTCCGCGATATTCGACAGGCGATTGATAAATACAAACGCGCCTGCGACGCTCAGCAAATTGCACCACTGGATCGCAAAGACCCGATTGCTGATAACTGCTATCCGCCGAATATGGAAATTTTAGTCGAAGGCACAAAATCGCCGACGACGAATCAACGGCTTCGGTTTTTACGAAGAATGCCGGTTGACCCAATGACGGGAAAAGCGGAATGGGGCATGAAATCTATTCAGGATGATCCGAAAGATACGGATGGATCGTGGGGCGGACAAAACATTTTTGACGTGTACAGCAAAAGCCCGGATGCGGCGTTGAATGGCACTAAATATAAGGATTGGTAACATGCAATTCACAAATTTCAAAGCGGGTTCTCGCCAAAAAAATAGCGGCTTCACCTTGATTGAATTAGTCATCGTGATGACGATTATCGCCATTTTGGTAACAGTGGCTTTACCGGTTTTCATGACGCACATTCGCCATGCCAAAGAAGTCGTCTTGATGCAGGACTTGATGGAAATGCGCAACGCGATTGATAATTATATCACTGATAAAGAAAAGGCTCCGCAATCGCTTGAGGAACTTGTCACCGCTAAATATCTGCGCGAAGTTCCCAAAGACCCCATCGAAGCCGAAGCCGAATGGCAAACCGAAATGGGCAGCGAACCCGTCAAACCCGGCGGTCAGCCCGGCATCGAAAATGTTCATAGCGGCGCTTCTGGCACAGCGACTGACGGTCGTGCCTATTCTGAATTCTAACCCATAAAATTATGTTTACTTCTATCTGGAATTTCCTCTCCGCTCCGCCCATGCCGCATACCTCCTTAGCGGTCACGCCTTCCCATGTAGCAATCGTCGAAATGCAGAAGCGGGGCGGCAACCTGATCCCGAAAAAACTTGGTGTACAGAATTTTCGTGATGGTTTAGTAGTTCCCTCGTTGACTGAAATCAATATCACCAGAGAAGCTGAATTCATTGACCTCCTGCGCGGAATTGCGGATCAATCGGGTTTTGGAAAAAAACCCAACTTGTCGCTTTCATTACCTGAAGGCAGCGCTCGCAGCCTCGTCGTCAATCTTGATCAGAAACCAACGACGCACACTGAATTGACGCAGATGATCGAATGGAAAATGACTCGCACGACCAATATTAAAGCGTCAGAAATGCGGATGGATTTTCAGGAATTGCGTCACGAAGGTGGACAACCGCGCTGGCTGGTGTCAGCCGTCAATATGAATGTGATTCAACAGTACGAACGCTTACTGGATCAGCTTGGATGGCGGGCGGGCGTCGTCCTCCCACAGCATATCGGCGAAGCGCAATGGCTGCTGCGCAATCGGTTGGATGATAATCAGGATCAGGTCATGGTAAGTGTCAATCCCAACGGTTTTGTCGTCGTGATTGTACGTGGCGAGGAGCCGTTATTGATCCGCGAAATCACCTGCGAAGCCAAAGAGCGCGAAGACGAATTTTATCGCTTGATGATTTTTTACAAAGACAAATACGCGCCGTCGCAGTCATTAAAAAATATGCTGGTACTGGGCGAACCAAATGAACAGGTTATCTTTTCGCAAGCCTTATCTTCTGCACTGCAAGATCACCCACAAAAGCTTTCACCCGCTACGCTTGGATTGTCGCTGGAGCCGTCCGCGCCCTTCAATCGCTTTGCGGCTGCGGCTGGATTAGCCTCCGTAACTTTATAAGTTATGAGGTCTTGGGGGCTTTGATTTTTGGTCTTTGATTTCTTTAGCTTATAACTTGCTTTCGGCGGCAGTGATATGAATCGGACTGCTTGTTATTTTCAATACAAAAACAAAGACCAAAATCCAAAGACCCAAGGTCTTTTCAGGTCATGTAACTTTTGTAACGACTTATTAATCATTTCATCACGGCCCCGCTTTACATTGGATTCCTGCCCCTCACCAATCTCACACGGAAAAGGTCAATTTTTATGCATTCAAAACTCACCAACCAAATCGCCAAGCTTGGCATGTGTATCACGCTGGCAACCTGCGCTACATTTTTTGCTTGTAATAAAACGGCTCAGGTCGCACAGGTCACTCCAAATGCAGCACCAATCGCCCAAGCACAACCACCTGCGCAAGATCAGCCGCCAGTCGTAATTCCCGGTCAATCCCCTGCCGCCTCGCCTGCTGCGAGTATAAAGCATCTCGAAATCAAACCAGGTTCAGGTTCACAGGTTGATCCAAATTTTGATTTTGGAAAAGGCAAAGCCGGACCAACTCCGACGCCCGCGCCGACTCCCGTCGTCGAAGTCGTAGACGGTAAAATCAAACAACAATGGCAAGCGCCGCCGGAAGCAAAAAATGTGGTCAATCCGCTGAAAATCACGAAGGAAGTAATAAGCCAAGGCAAAGAATTGTACATGTACAAATGCGAGCAATGCCACGGCGCAGAAGGCAAAGGAAACGGCGGCTACAACGATCCAAAATGGAAACAGGCGACCAACCTGACCAGCGACATGGTGCAGGCGAATACCGACGGAGAACTATTCTATAAAGTCACCACCAACCGTGATCGCCATCCGGCCACGAAGATTTTGTATAAGGAAGAAGAACGCTGGGCAATTGTCGCGTTCTTGCGGACGTTTAAGAAGTAAATCAAATCGTGCAGTCCGAATTATAGCCCACGAAGTGGGTGTCAAGCATAGAGCCTGGGGGTGAAGGCGTCGCGTCGCAACCCCAGGTAGGCAGGAAATAAATTTTCAAGCCCGCGAAGTGGGCGGCAGTTTCTTGATTGTTAGTAGCTGCCGCCCGCGTTGCGGGCTTATTATGTTTTTACCAATATTCCCGAGGTTTCGCGCTGCTGCGCTCCACCCCAGGCTTTATGCTTGACACCCGCTCGCGGGCTAAAATCCATTCTGACTGTATCCCAACAAAAAAATCCCACGACATAAATATCGTGGGAATCAAGCAGGAGAAGGAGGGAGGTAAATCTGGAACGTCTTCGTTCCTTAAAATTGTGTCATCGTGCGACCATTCGCAATGATTTCAATATCGGTAAATTTCGGTTTTGCGCTTGGCGCATTCGGAGCAACAGCGGCAACTTTCACGTATTCGCCATTCGTTAATCTCGCATAATGCGCGGAAATTTTGCGAACATAATCCTGCGTTTCGGCGTACGGCGGAATACGGTTTCCGTATTTCATCACCGCACCTTCTCCAGCATTGTAGCCAGCCAGAGCCAGTTCAACGCTACCGCCAAACGTATCCAGTAAAAATCTCAAATAACGAGCGCCGCCTTCGATGTTTTGTTCCGGGTCGTAAATATTACGAACTCCAAATCGTGCCGCCGTCGCTGGCATTAACTGCATTAACCCGCAAGCGCCTTTGTACGAGGTAGCGCGGGGATTAAAACTTGATTCCTGCTTCATCACCGCCATCATTAATCTTTTATCAATACCGTTTCGATTGGCGGACGCTTCGATTAAGGCATCAACCGATTTATTACTGGTCGAAATTTCAAGCGGTCGGCTTTCTATCGTTGACCTCGACGCAATTGCCGACATCATCACGCCGCTATTGATTTCAGGCTTTACGACGGCTTTTTTTTCAGGGACTAATTCACTGACGGCAACTGGTAATGCAGCAGAATCAAAACCTTTTTTCCCTCGCTTGACCTCAGTCACTTTTCTTTTTCTGGATGAATTTACTTCGATGACTTTAGATGTAAAGTCCTGCGAATTAACTAAATCGGTGGTCGTGAGAGAGGTAACTTTTCGGGCGGAAGCAACTTCTTCAACCTGCGCAAGTTGTGAAGAATCTTGCGCGAACACAGTGAGCGACATCAGTGAGAGAGCGAACATTCCTTTGACTAAATTACTTCGGATCAAACGTACATCCTCCAGATTGGTAATCATTAGTCAAAGGCCTAAACTAACTGACAGATCATATTAAACTTACTTTAACCAGTCAAGTAAAAGATGATTTCTGGCTCAAGTATTAGCTGAACGATTGAAAGCTAAACGACTTGTGATAAGCTATTATCGAAATCCCCTTTTCAGGAAATTTTTCTTCTATCTTTCGGGAGGTCAAATGAAATTCAAGCCATCGTATTATTTATTTCTCAGTATTTTTTGTCTCGCCATCACCGCCGGAACCGCTTCCGCTGACACGATCAAATTAAAAAATGGAAGCGTGATTAAAGGTAAAGTTTCCACCTACAACGACCGTGAATTTACGGTCTTTCTTGATCTTGGCTCAAGGCGTTCCAGTTCAAGAATGGTTATTTCGATTGATGACATTGAGGCCATTATTTTTGATGATAGCGCTCCAGGTGGCTCATTACCCCCCGACAACGGCAGTTCAGAAAAACCTTCGCAGCCCGTTCCTGCGCCGCCAAAAAAACCTGAGCCAGTACCAGAAACTCCCATTAACGAAAAAAGTTTAGGCGTGCTCGCAGCGGCAGATTGGACGAGTACGGAAATAACCATCCGCAAAGGTCAGCGGGTCGTTATTACCTCGAACGGGACGGTAGATCTTGGCGGAAATCGTCGGACCGGCCCGGAGGGAGCAGCCGCCATTAGTGATCCTAAAAAGCTGATGTCTGATCGCCCGACCGGATCGTTAATTGCTGTGATCGGCGATGATAACGACGATTTTATTCCTATCGGGAGCGGCACCGAATTCATCGCGACACGCGATGGAATTTTGTTTCTCAGCGTGAATGAAGGTGATTTACGCGACAATTCAGGGTCATTCACCACTCGCGTCAGAGTTTTTGCAAAGTAGATATTTACGGCGAGGACGGACCAAAGAACTACGTGAGGACGCTTCGTTTAATTGTCGTTCGCGGCCACGTTTTGTTTTGGTAGAGCCGTGTTCCAATCCAATTTGTCTGACTGGCAACCGATTGTCATTGGCTTGCAATTTCGCTGGAGTGCATTACTGGTTGGCGCAACCAGTAATGGAGTAGTCTGAAAATTTGATAAATGCTCAAACAACTTCCTAACAATTTCCCTGACAATTATCGTGTCGCGTAGCCGGACAATGGTCGTGTATCGGTAGCTTGCAATTCGCTTTCTTCGGCTACTAACTTGACTGCTGCTTCTGCTTTCATCGGATGATTGATGAAAAATCCCTGCCCCAAATCGCAGCCCAATAAACGTAGCTGCTCAATCTGCGCATTATTTTCTACGCCTTCTGCGACCACTTCTTTTTTCAGATTGTGCGCCAGCACCAGAATCGTTTTGACAATTTCAGCGCTTTGCGTGGAAAGCTCCATTTGATTAACGAACGAACGATCAATTTTCAAGGTATCAATCGGGAATTTATGCAAATGACCAAACGATGAATAGCCAGTTCCAAAATCATCAATTGCCAATCGAACGCCTAACGCTTTGAGCTGCCCCAGCAGCTCAGCGACAACATTCGCATTTTCCATAATCACGCTTTCAGTGATTTCCAGTTTCAGACAAGTCGGGTTAATCCCGGTCTCAGTGAGAACCGCCTTGATACTTTCAATCAGGCCAGGAGTTGCCAATTGTTTGCCTGATAAATTAACGCTGATCGTTAAGGCTGAGCAATTTGGAAAATCCTGCTGCCATTGATGCAATTGACGGCAGGATTCCCGCAACACCCATTGTCCAATCGGATTGATTAAACCATTTTCTTCAGAGATGGAAATAAAATCTACGGGACCGACCATGCCTCTTTCGGGATGATTCCAACGAATAAGCGATTCAAATCCTGACAATCGGCCTGTTTTCAAAGCGATGATGGGTTGGTAATACACAACGAATTCGTTGCGTTGGAGAGCCAATCGCAAATCTGTTTCCAATTGCATCAGGCGTTTTGCCTGTTCGTGCATTTGCGGATCGAACAGTTCAAAGCGGGCCTTGCCATTGCTCTTGGCACGATGCAACGCAATGTCTGCATCGCGGAGTAATTCTGCGGCGGTTTGATTTTCATTTGTCTGAAGAACAATGCCAATGCTGGCGGAAGTGTAAACTTCACGCCCGGCAACCTGAAACGGCTCCACCAACGATTGCTGTAAGCGTACTGAAATCAAAGCGGCATCCTCAACCGAGCGAAGCTGCGTCAGCATCACAGCAAATTCATCGCCGCTTAATCGCGCGACCAAATCGGTCAGCCGCAAACAGCCTTTCAGCCGTTCGGCAACTTCAACTAAAAGCCCATCTCCCGCCGAATGCCCAAGACTGTCATTGACCAGCTTGAAACGATCAAGATCAACAAAAAGAATGGCCAGCTTCTGTGGAATGCCAGACTGCGAACGAATCAGCGTTTGACGAAGGCGCTCCGTAAATAATTCACGATTCGGAAGCCCCGTCAAAGTATCGTGTAACGCATCGTGTTGTAATTTAGCTTCGACTTGTTTGCGTTTATTGATGTCGGTTTGTGAGCCAACCATCCGGTAAGCAGCGCCGCTGGCGTCACGAACGGCGACGCCGCGACTAAGCATCCAGTAATATTTTCCATTCCGGTGCAGCATTCGATGCTCGTGCTGAAAATGAGAAGATTTACTTTCCAGATGATTCGCCAGTTCGCGCTCAAGCTCTCGATAATCCTCGGGATGCACACGACTGAACCATTCATCCGGGCGGTTGGCAATTTCGTTTTCCGTGTAGCCCAGCATCATCTTCCAACGCATCGAATAAAAGGCTTCATCATTCTTCAAATCCCAATCCCACAAACCATCGTTCGTGCCGTGCGCTGCCAAAGCGTACCTTTCTTCGCTGGCGCGTAAAGCATGCTGAGTTTTAGCTTCTTTAATTGAATATTTAAAAGAACGCTCCAGCAAAGCTCCGGTCAGATGACTTTTAATCAGGTAATCCTGTGCGCCTGCGCTGAGCACTGCTTGTTCATCCAAATCGTGGGATTCATCGGTCAGGATAATCACCGGAAGATTCAAATCAGACTGCTTGAGAGCTGTTAGTTGCGATAAGCCAGACAGACTTTTCTCAGCCTCATGCTCCAATAAAAGCAATTGAAATTCGCCGCTGGCGATCTCCGCCACAGCTTTTTCAAGACCCGGTAGATGATTCACAATAAACTGATCACGGCTTTTTAATAACGTCCCGATGAGCTGCGCGCATTCGTCGCTGCCCACCAGTAAAAGCTTGACCGGATCATTAATCATAGAGTCTCCAGAACGAACTATCCGGCCTCGCAAGCGCACAGATAGTGATTCACAGGGTTGTGTTTGAGTGAATAGGCGGGGACCTTATTGATGACGACAGTGGGCGGAGACGTGGAACTGTCGCTTAATATTTTGAGTTTTTTTGCCGGACCGGGTAGGACAGGTCAACTGACCTGATTAAGCCGGATTTTAACTCTTTTATCGTTGTTCATGCTCGATCAATTGTACTTATCTTCGTGAGGAATTTAATGATTGCAGAGCGAACGCAGAACTCCGCAACCGTGACCGAGATCAACCAATTTCTAAACCCTCTTACCTGTCAGAATTAGAACTTGACAGCCACGACAATCAGGGCTATCAAACTAAAACCAACTGTCAGTTTTGTTAAATAATGAGACCGAGTCTTTGAAAATCGGTAGCTGAATCGCCATTCTGCTTCCGCTGCTGCGGGCAATGCATAAACATTTGTGCTTACTAAGGGGGATTCTTCAGACAATTGCTGCACAGTGAACTCCTTGGATTTTTGATAAGTAAACAAAACGAACAGTGGTTGTGAGAATTCGTTTTTGTTTTAACAAGGGCAGAACAAGAATAGCTGGCTTACAGCTCAAGATCAAGACAAAAATTAATCAGGCCTTTTGTCATAGATTAGTGGTTGTGTTTTTCGTGGTAAACTCCAGACATTATGAACCTTCCAAAAATTCTAATCGTTGATGATGAGCCAGCGGCACGCACCGGCTTGAGCGAAATGGTCACAGACTGGGGCTATCAGACTCAGGTGGCAGCCAACGGCGAAGAAGCCTTAACTATCGCCGCTGAGTTTTTACCCGATGTCGTCATCAGCGATATTTATATGCCAAAGCTTGATGGCTTTGGCTTGCTCAGCAAGTTGCGCGAACTTCACCCGGATGCTTCGGTTATTTTATTAACCGGACAAGCCAGCATTGAAGACGCCATGCGAGCCGTCATGGAAGAAGGTGCGTTTTATTATTTCGAGAAGCCGATCAATACGCGCCAACTAAATGTTGTCGTGCGTCGTGCGCTGGAACGTTCTTCCGTCAAACGCGAAAATACGCAACTGCGACGACAACTCAGCGAACACGGAGTTTTTGGAAAATTAGTCGGCGCTTCACATTCGATGCGTCAGCTTTACACCATCATTGAGCAGGTAGCGAATTCCGCTGTGTCAGTTCTCATCACAGGCGAATCAGGGACAGGGAAAGATTTAGTCGCACAGACCATTCATCAACTTAGTTCCCGCGCCAGCTATCCTTATATTCCGATCAACTGTTCGGCCATCCCTGAAACATTGATGGAATCCGAATTGTTCGGACATGAAAAAGGTGCCTTCACCGGAGCTATTTCGCGCCGCGAAGGATGTTTTGAGTTAGCCAATAACGGTACCCTGTTTCTGGATGAAATTGCTGAAATGCCGGTCACCTTACAAGCCAAATTGCTTAGGGTTCTGGAAGACAGAAAACTGCGCCGCCTGGGTGGCAGCAAAGAAGTTTCAGTGGATGTCAGAGTCCTGGCAGCAACCAACAAAGACCCTCACAAAGCTGTCCGCGAAAATATGCTCCGCGAAGATTTATTGTACCGCCTGAATGTCATCCACATGGAACTCCCCGCCCTGCGCGAACGCCGCGATGACATTCCGCTGTTAGCTCAGCATTTAGTTGACACTTTGCGAGAACGACATTCACGTGAAGTCAGAATCATTGCACCGGAAGTGCTGGAAATTTTCTCGCGCTATCCCTGGCCTGGTAATGTCCGCGAACTCCGTAACGTGGTCGAACATGCCATCGTCGTCTGCGACGGCATCAAAATTGAGAAGCAACATTTACCTTCTCAATTATTTGATGGACGCACGCTGCGCGATGAAGATTCATTGACCCTGCCGCTGCCAATTCCGCTGGATGAAGCTGAACGGCAACTGATTCTGAAGACTCTCATTAAAACCGGAAATAATAAAACGCGCGCTGCCGATTTACTCAATATCAGCTTAAAAACATTACATAACAAACTGAAAATTTACCGCGACGACGATTGATTACTCACTATCCGAAAATAATGATTGCCCTCAGCCACATAATCAGTCTACTATTCGCTGCGTAGAAACCCCGAAGCAGTACCCGTAACCGTTCGCGCCTCGCAGCCAGTCTAATTGCCTTACTAACTTTTCAGCCTTTGGAGGATGATGATGTCTCACTTACACACGTTTTTGAACGCACTTGTTCTATCCGTCATTACTATTATTGCTCTCAATATTTCAGCTTTCGCCGGAGATGATTGGAAACCTCTTGACCCGGCTCATGTTTCAATGAAATCTCCGATGATCGAAAAAGATGCCGATGCTGAGGTTTTACTGTGGGAAGTGCAGGTAGATGATTCACAAATGGATTTAGTTTTCAATCACTACATCCGTACAAAAATTTTTACTGAGCGAGGAGTCAGCTCACAAGGACAAGTCGAAATCGAATATCTCAGTTTGAATAGAATCAAAGATATTGCGGCGCGCACCATCAAGCCGGACGGCTCAATCGTTGAGCTAAAAAAAGATGCTATTTTTGATCGAACAAAAGTAAAAATCAGCGGGATAAAACTGAACATCAAATCCTTCGCCATGCCCAGCGTCGAGCCAGGTTCAATCATTGAATATCGCTACCGCGAAACCCTCTCAAATTCCGCTGCCAGTAACCTCAAGTTGTATTTTCAACGCGCTATCCCGATCCATACGGTTAAGTATTTTCTCAAACCAAGTGAATATCTCGGAGCGATGAGTACGCTGACCATGAACATGCAAAACCCCGGATTTGTTAAGGAAAAGAATGGTTTTTACAGCATGACGGCAAATAACGTTCCAGCTTATCGTGAAGAGTCCAACATGCCACCAGAGGACAGGGTGAGAGGGTGGATGCTGGTTTTTTACACCCGCGAAAAACCTGATGCACAAAAATACTGGACGAACATTGGTAAGCTGGCATACGAATCCACTAAGTCTCGGATCAAGGTCAACGACGATATTCGTAAGGCTGCGGCAGAGGCCACCAATGGCGTCACTACTCCAGACGAGAAACTGGTGAAGCTGCTGGAATTTTGTCGCACCAAAATCAAGAATGTGAATAGCGATACGTCAGGGATGACAGCCGAAGAGAAAAAGAAATTGAAGGAAAATAATAATCCGGGCGATACGCTGAAACGAGGATATGGCGAAGGTAGCGATATTGATTTTCTATTCGCTGCCTTAGCCACTGCTGCCGGGTTTGAAACACGTCTGGCAATGATTCCTGATCGTAGCCGATTTTTCTTCGATCCATCTGTGACGAATGATTATTTCTTACGGGGTGGCGAGATCGCGGTTCGCGTAGACGGAGCCTGGAAATTTTACGACCCATCCAGCAAATACGTCACAACCGGAATGCTCCCCTGGGAATATGAAGGATGTGATGCTCTGATTACCGATCCAAAAGAACCAACCTGGGTCAAGACCCCTGTTTCAAGTCCAGAAAAATCTCTTGAAAAAACGGTTGGCAATCTTAAACTTAACGAAGAAGGTACGTTAGAGGGTGACATTCAAATTGAGTATAGCGGGCACCTCGGCAGAACGCTGAAAAATTATAACGATGATGATTCACAGGAAAAACGTGAGGAAAGCTTTAAGAACTTAATCAAATCACATCTGGGAGCCGCTGAGGTTACGAATCTTAAAATCCTCAACGTCACCGATCCAATCAAGCCGTTCACGTATATTTGCCATATCAAAGTTCCAAATTATGCGACACGAACGGGCAAACGATTATTTTTACAACCTGCCTTTTTTCAATTTGGAGATGCCGCAAAATTCGCCTCCAGTGATCGAAAGTATCCAATCTATTTGAAATATCCTTACTCTGAAATAAGTGAAGTGCAGATTGATTTGCCAAGCGGATTTGAACTCGACAACGCCGAATCCCCTGGCAGCTTCAACGCTGACAATATCATCAAATACGATGTCTCACTTGGCGTCACGCAAGACAAAATAAGCCTGCTTTACAAGCGAAAATTATGGGTCAATGGATTCCTTTTTCCCGTCACATCGTATGGAGGGTTAAAGCAAATTTTTGATACTGTCCACAAAGAAGATAATCATCAGGTTACTTTAAAATTCAATGCGTCCACCGCAACTAAATAAGGCAGGTATTGGTGAAAAACAAAAATCTATTTCTGGCGATTATTTTACTGACTATCAGCATCTCTCCGGTTTTCGCCGGAGATGATGCGCCTTCATGGTTGCGCCAAGCGGCTTCGCTCAGCCTTCCGATTTACGACAAAGACGTGAAAGTTGTCACTGTCAATAACGATCAAAAAATCACAGTAGAGGAAAATGGACGCGTCCTGACGACGACCACGCATGCAGTTCGGATTTTGTCACGCGATGCCGCAGGCAGTGCCATGGCACGGGCTGTTTACAATACTGAATCTGAAAAAGTAAAAGAATTTAAGGCGTGGATGATTCGCCCTTCAGGACAAGTGGTTAAGTACGGCAAAGACCAAACGATTGATTCGATGATGGACGACAGCGACGTTTTTGATGAAGCACGTGTCCGTCTGATTTCTGGTAGAGGTGATGCCGAACCCGGTGCTGTTTTTGGCTATGAATCCGTGGTCGAATCAAAGGAAGTCTTCTCACAATTTCCCTGGGGATTCGGTGCCCCGCATCCGGTAATTTCATCCAGCATCAGCGTCACAGTGCCTGCCGGGTGGCGTGCCGATGGCGTCATTTTCAACTTCGCAAAATTTGAGCCAACCGTGAACGGTTCAACGTATTCATGGGAAGCAAAAAATCTCGAAGCCATAAAATTTGAATCCAGCAGCCCCACAGTTCCAAATCTCATTCCACGCATGATCGTTCGCGTCTTTCCGCCTTCCGGGAAAAGTTCCGGCGTCCTGCGAACTTTTGAAAACTGGATTGATGTCTCGAAGTATCTGAGCGAACTGGCCGAACCACAAGTTCAAATTGATGATGCGCTGGCGGGAAAGGCTCGTGACTTAACAGCCAATGCGAAAACTGAATTTGAAAAGATTCAAGCGATTGGTCGTTATGCTCAAAATATAAAATACGTTTCGATTCAAATTGGCACAGGACGCGGCGGCGGCTACCGTCCCCACAACTCGCTTGAAGTTTTCAAAAAATCCTACGGCGACTGTAAAGACAAAGCTAATTTAATGCGCGCCATGCTCAAAGCATTGAATATTACGGCGTATCCCGTAGTGATTTATTCCGGCGATCCGAATTATGTTCGTGAAGAAATTCCATCGCCGAATCAATTCAATCATTGCATCATCGCCGTCAAAGTCGGTGACGAAACCAATGCGGCAAGCATCGTTACACATCCGAAATTAGGTCGCTTACTTATTTTTGACGCGACGGATGATGACACTCCTGTCGGAGATTTACCTGACCACGAACAAGGCAGTTTCGCGCTCGTTGTAGCCAATAACGACGGGCTATTGATGAAGATGCCGATCACTGCGCCGGAGTTAAATAAAATGGTTCGGCAAGCCGAAGTCACCCTCACCGCAGAAGGTCAGATTACGGCAAAATTAAGCGAACGTTCCATCGGTCAATCAGCCGTTGGTGAACGAAGAATCTTTCGAAGAATGGCTCGCTCTGATTATGCAAGTCAGATTGAAAGATGGATCACCCGATCTATCACTGGCGCGAAGGTTTCTAAAATTGAGCCAACGGATAATCACTCCGAAGGAAAATTTGCTTTGGATGTTGAATTCGTAGCGGCTGGTTATGCGCAATCCATGCGCGGAAAATTATTGGTCTTTAAGCCTGCCTTAGTTTCGCAAAGGTCTGACCTTGACCTCACAGAACCGAAGCGAAAACATCCACTGGTTTTAGAATCTGAATCTTTCTCAGAAACTGTTAATGTCAAACTTCCCGCCGGATTTGAAGTAGATGAAATGCCCGACTCCGCCAAAATGGAAACCCCGTTTGGCAAGTACTCGTCAAGCTGCGTCGTCAAGGATGGGCAATTAACTTTTACCAGAAACCTGACCGTGACAGCCGGAACAATTCCCGCCTCGCGCTACACAGAAGTGCGCGAATTTTTTGGCAGAATTCGCGGCGCGGAAATGGCCCCCGTGGTGTTAGCGAAGAAATAACTCGTAACGCGGGCTGCCCCCCGCGTCTTTGATTCACATCACAAATTTTCACCAAAAACTTAGAGCCTCAAATTAAGTCGTCGGGTTGGCAGCCCGACGCACACCCTGCGTTCGATTAGGGAAAATCTTCCTTCCTTTGTTAAGATTCAAAAATGAAATCTATCACTATCATCGGCGGAGGCTTAGCAGGCTCCGAAGCCGCGTGGCAGGCTGCCAGTCGCGGCGTCAACGTTACGCTTCACGAAATGCGTCCCACGCGCAGCACAGGCGCACATCAAACTTCTAACCTCGGGGAACTTGTTTGTAGTAATTCGCTAAAATCTGATGAATTCGGATCAGCTCCGCGTTTGCTGAAAGATGAATTACGCGCCGGCGATTCCCTGCTCGTGCGTCTCGCTCATGAATTTTCTGTACCTGCTGGTGGAGCGCTTTCGGTTGACCGCGAAAAATTTTCTGCCGCCATCACGGCAACCCTTGAGCAACATCCGAACATCGAAGTCAAACGCACCGAAGTCAGCCTGATCAATCCCGATGACATCACAATTATCGCGGCGGGTCCGCTGGCTTCACCAGATTTAGTGGCTGCGATTAGCGAACTCACCGGCGAAAAAGATTTGTATTTCTTCGATGCGATTTCGCCCATTGTTGAAGGCGAGACCATCAATCATACAATCGCCTTCAAAGCCGCCCGCTACGGCAAAGGCGGTGACGATTACGTCAATTGTCCGATGAATAAAGAGGAATATGATCGTTTCTTCGATGCGTTGCTGGTCGCCGAAAGCGTCAAGCCTCACAGCGGAATGGAAGACGAAGCGAAATTTTTTGAGGGCTGCCTGCCCATTGAAGAAATCGCCCGACGCGGACGCGACACGTTACGATTCGGCCCCATGAAGCCCGTCGGATTAATTGATCCACGCATCGGACGTGAGCCTTACGCCTGCGTTCAGCTTCGATTGGAAAATCTGATGGCGGACGCTTACAACATCGTAGGCTTTCAGTGTCACATCAAATACGGCGAACAAAAACGGGTACTACAATTGATTCCCGGACTTGAAAATGCCGAATTCATCCGCTTCGGGCAAATGCACCGCAACACGTATATTTGTTCGCCGCGCCTGCTTAATGAAACATTGCAGATGAAGCAGCATCCGAATATTTTTTTCGCCGGACAAATTTCCGGCATCGAAGGATACACCGAAGCAATGGCGACAGGGATGATTGCAGGAATGAATGCGGCGCGATTAGCGCAGGGAAAAACAACTTCTGCGCCACCGAGAGATTCGGCGACGGGTTCGCTGGTAAATTATTTAGCGCACGCCGATGACCGCAATTTTCAACCCGCGAATACTACGTTTGCGCTGCTGCCAATGATCGAAGGCGAGGAACGCAAGAAGCTGAAAAAGAAATCTGATCGGCATAAATTCCAAGTCGAACGCGGACTACAAGCATTTAATCATTGGCTGACTGAGATAGAAGAAATGAAAGTAATGAACATAACGCAATGATTCTTTTACCATCAAAAAATCTGATTGGGTATGCGGTGCTGGCAATATTTTTTTCCTGCCTAGTTCATGAATCTTGCTTCGCACAAAGCGGCAATGTTCCGGTGAGATCAAAGCCGCAACCGCCGCCTCAATCTAAACCAAAAAACCCAAATACCCTTGAATTACCTGGCCCAAAATCAGGTGAACAGTCAAGGCCGTCGTCGGAACCGTCTGAAGAAACTCTCAGGATTGACAGCAATCTGGTCACGGTAATTGCAGGTATCAAAACCGCCACTGGAACAATTACAACAAAGTTGGAAGCCAAGGATTTTGAGATTTTTGAAGATGGGAAGCCACAGGAAATTGCTGAATTCTCGCGTGAAGATGAAACACCGCTACGCTTAGTGATGCTGTTCGATACGAGTTCCAGCGTAAAAAATCAGCTTCGCTTTGAACGTCGTGCTGCCACCAGGTTTTTTGAAAAAATTCTGCGCCCGCAAGATCAAGCTGCGCTTTTCGCAGTCTCAACCGACGTGATTCCAATTCAGGATTTCACTAGCAAGGCACGCCTGCTCAACGAAGCGACCAAGCTCTTGCAAGCCAGCGGAGCGACTTCGCTTTACGACGGAGTTTATCTTGCCGCAGATTATTTAAAACAGACCAAAGGACGCCGCATCATCGTGCTGGTTTCAGACGGCGGAGACACGACCAGCAAAGTTAAATTAACGGAAGCTCTGGCACAGGCGCAAGGCGCAGACGCCGTGATCTTTAATGTCTATACAGGTGTAATTTCCAACTCTCAAAATATTCGTGACCTCGCGGCTGAACGTGCCATGCAAACGCTAACGCAGCAAACAGGCGGCGAAGTTTACACGCCACAGATGGCCATGAATGGCAACGAAATTGACGAAGACCAATCCCTGAAAAATCTTGATGCTGCCTTCATTCAATTAGCGGATCAGCTCCGCACGCAATACACACTGCGGTATTATTCGACGAACGATGCGCGGGACGGAAAATTCAGAAAGCTGGAAGTGACCGTTAAAAAAGAAGGCTTAAAGGCAAAGGCGAGAACGGGTTATTATGCGGCGAAACAGTGATATGCAGCAAATTGAGATTTCAGAATTACCAAAAAATATAGAATTATTACTTGATGTAATTAAGAATCAGGAAGAATTACTCCTCACAAAAGAAGCGGTTCCAATCGCAAAAGTAGTCAGCCTTACTTCTGAAAAAATAAAGAAACGTCGTCAAGCTGGAAGCGCAGCAGGGCAAATTTGGATAGCTCCTGATTTCGATGAACCTTTGTAAAATAGAATTGGCATTTATGAATAGAACTTTACAAATATTGAGTATCTTTATTTTCCTAACAGTTCCCGCTCTTCATATTAGTGCGCAAGTAAAACATTCATTAAATGTCAAA
>JAYVRW010000390.1:0-3103 GCA_043775925.1 Blastocatellia bacterium | reverse complement strand
TTACTACGTGCGGGCTTCCGCATTTTCGCAATCCATTTCAGGTTTGGTGTAGAAGCTCAGGCATGAGTCCGCTGCCAATATTTTTGATGGACATTTTTTGACCAGCTCCAAAATCGTCCGTGCTTGATGTTGGCATCACCTTTTTCCCACAGTGGTTTTTGTAAATAAATCGAATCGCCGCCGCCTTCATCAATCACCAGCATCAACTCGTGATCGTAGCGTGCGACAGGTTCTTTGCCTTCAATTTCGGCGGCCACGTTAGCCGCCGCGACCATTCCTTGCAGCACTGCCATGTGTCCCATTTTCGGGCCGAGAAAATTTACGCAATCACCGGCGGCGTACATCCTAGTTGCTCCCGTGACTTTCATGTGACGGTCTACGCGAACGTAGCCGTTCGGATCGGTAATGCCCGTATACATCGCTTCGCCCGGCCCCGTGAAGGGCGGCAACAACATTAATAAATCGTAAGTCTGAACCTCACCTGTTCTGGATTGTATGGCAGTTTTTGTGACTTCCAGAATTGGAAAATTCGAGATGAATTCTACGCCGTGTTCGTCCAGCGCTTTTTGCAATTGGGGCACGACTTCAGCGCCGCCGAGTTGTCCGCCCAGTTCTTCCGGGCTGACAATTGTAATTTTAGTCTGGGCACGTTCGCCGCGTTCCTTGAGTATGCGATCCAACGCAAAAGCCGTTTCAAAGACCGGGACTGCTAAGCGCGAATCTGCGCAATATCCCAGGATCGCATGACCACTGTGAAAGTTTTTCAGTGCCTCACGAAAGCGCAACGCGGAATTCACGGTCAGTAAATGGTGCCCGTGATCGTAAAAGCCTTTAACTTCCTCAGTCGCCAATCTGCGTCCCAGCGCAAAGATTAAATAATCGTAAGGAATTTTGCCTTCGATTTCGCCGTGCGGAACAATGACGCAATTGTTTTCAGTGTCAGGGTAGGCGACTTCAGCCTGGATGAATGTAATACGCCGATCCAGCATCGCTTCACGCAAATCGTAGGTGAGATCGCTGACTTCGCATTCTCCAAACGCTAACTTCACGAGCGCCGGGTAAAAAATAAAATCGCGGTGTTGTGAAACCAGCGTAATTTGATGCTCGGAGCCTAAGCGTTTGGCTAATGACTCCGCCGCGACGACGCCCGCAAAGCCGCCGCCTAAAACTAAAATGTTCGCCATAATTATTTCTCACTTTCCAGCATCGGACGTTGACGAATAATTTCGACTGAGCATTTGGCGTGTGAAGCGACAGCTTGCGAAACCGAACCCAGCAGGAAGCGTCTAAAGCCGTGATAGCCGTGCGAACCAATCACAATCAAATCAGCGTTCCACTCGTCAGCTTCGTGCAAAATCGTTTCCTGCGCTTGGCCGGTTTTGATGTCAGTCGTGACTTCCAGCACCATCCCCGCACGTTCGCGTAATAATTTGACGCTTTTCTCAATAGCGGTTTTCGCCTTTTCTTTTTGCGCCTCTTCAAGCTGCGCGTAGTAACTGTCAGGCAATGCCCAGGTCTCCGTCGTCGGCACAAACGGTAATTCTGAAACGGAAAAAACGTTAACGATTGTTCCTTTAGGCCACGGTCGGTCGGCGACTGATTTGACGGCGGCATCGCTACAATCTGAACCATCAACTGCTAATAAAATCTTCATAGTCTTTATCTCCCGCGCATAAATGTTTTTTACTACTCACCATCCAACACTAAGCATTAGAGCAAGAATTATGCCGCTGTTCCGTGTGATGATTTGACCTGTTCAGTTGAAATGATTGGGAGATTTTGCGCAGCGCCGTGGGGTAATTTCCACAGTAGTATCGTCAACATCATGGTAAGGAAGCACCACTCGGCTTTATTTACGCCAGCATTTTTTTGAAGGTCACTTAGGAAAAATAGTAATTTTTTGTAGTAAAAAACGCTTGACAAAAAAAGGGAGAAGTAGGATTGTGCATGCCGTCCACTAAGTATGCAGATTGGGATTGTATTGACAATCCCTGAGATGATTTTTACAGGGCCATGGCCTTCTGCCACTTGGAAGGCTCTTCTTAACCAGTGTAAAAGCAGTGAGAACGCTTGAGCGCAAGCTGCTTTTGACCGATGAAGGAGACGAATCAGGTGAAATTTCTTACGCCCCCCCCAGCAATTTTCGTGCCAAAATTGTAGCGAAACAATGCTTATCATTGGCTTTATCGTACATTCTGATTTTTTCCAGCGCGACGACGTTTACGACAGCTACGGCTCGCGCTCAGGCGGTAGATAGACCGGATACTCCAAAATTAAAAACGAGTACGGGTGAAGCAGTGCTGCGAACGACGGAACCTCCGATCAAGAATTTGCCGAGCCTGGAGGAAATGAAGCGCAAAGGGGAAGAGAACGACAACGCTGCCAAATTGCACAAAGAGAAAACTGACGCCGAGCGCTTGCCGCAGGCAGTACGCTGCCGTCCCGCCGATAAGGATTGTCAGGAGTATTGGAAGAAGCAGGGGAAACCGTCATCCAACATCGGCTTGCTCACACCTTCAGAAATTCAGACTAATTCTTTCGCTAATCTGATTGCTGCGAATAAAAAACCATTCGATTCATTCGCCAATCTATTTTCCAGCGATATTCCGCAAGGATTTTCTGCTTACCGCCCCACCAGCCGACCACCAGTGGCGGCTGCTACTGCGGCGATGATGCAGTCCGGCGTCACGTATGGAAGCTGGCAGACTGAGATTACCCAGCGACGCAATGAAACGGGCAGTGACAGTCTGTTTTCAGGCAACTATCATTGGAGCGTTCCCATCGTTGGTTTAGCAGGGCGAGCCGGACATGATTTCGGGTTGTCCTTGTCCTACGATTCGCACGTCTGGGTGAAAGCCTACGGTATGAGCCTCAACGGTTATGATTATTTATTGGGAAACCCCGGCACGGGATTTAATGTTGGCTTACCCGTGATTGATAACTCGTTGCATTATGCTCGCAGTGGCGCCACGGCCTATACGCTCATGATGCCTTCGGGAAAAGCGATAGAATTGATTCGGCGCGGCGGTTCGACCGCGTTTCAAATTTATGAATCGCAGGATGGCTCGCTGCTGCGAATGTCAGTCACCAGTACGGATCGGCG
>JAYVRW010000389.1:0-10608 GCA_043775925.1 Blastocatellia bacterium | reverse complement strand
CCGATGGTTTGCCTTTGTTGGATTATTTAGTGACGGGAATCACCGGAAAAACTTTTGCCGAACGCAAAAAGGCGTATCACGAATTGCTCAGAAATTTGAAGCCTGGTGTCACAATGCTGATTGTGCATCTTGGAATGGATAATGATGAATTAAAGGCTACGACGGGTTCGTGGCAACAGCGGCATGGGGATTTTCTGAGCTTTACTGATCCTGAAACTGCCGCCTTGATGAAAGACCTGGGAATTAAAACTACGACGTGGAGAGAGCTGGGCAAGCTTGCAAAGTGGAGTAAGAAACCGCAAGCTAAATAGCCATGGAAGTGGCATCTCACAAAGACCCTGTGTGCGGTATGGCAGTTGATCCTTCAACTGCCATATGGGAGTATTCGCACGAAGGTGCAAATTTTTATTTTTGCTCCCGCATGTGCCTGGAGAAATTCAGCGTTGATCCGGTCAATTACCTACACTCGAAACCAGTTCTGGTTAGTATTGGCGGGCTTTCTGCTCGCCCTAAGCCAAACAAAAAATCAAATTCCAATGAATATTTTTGCCCGATGTGTGAGGGAGTAGTCAGCGACCATCCCGGAATTTGCCCGAAATGTGGTATGGCTTTAGAGCCGCGTTTAGCCACGATTCAGGATGGTGAAAATCCTGAATTGACCGACATGAAAAATCGGTTGAAATGGAGCTTAGTCTTCACAATACCAGTATTTTTGTTGGCGATGAGCGAGGTTAGTTTTGGAACAATCGGGGGGCTTTCGCTTGCCGCCTTGATTCAGATGGTGCTGGCTGCGCCAGTTGTTGGCTGGGGAGCGCAGCCATTTTTTCAACGCGCATTGCTGTCATTTCGCAATCGCTCCGCCAACATGTTTACGTTGATTGCCATCGGCGTCGGTGTCGCTTTTCTCTTCAGTGTAGTCGCAACGTTTCTCCCGAATTATTTCCCCCATTCATTTCGGCACGGCGGGACGGCTCCGATTTATTTTGAAGCTTCAGCCGTGATTGTGACGTTGGTTTTGCTAGGGCAAGTGTTGGAACTCCGCGCTCGTGCGAATACCAGTAGTGCGATCAAAGCCTTATTACAATTGGCTCCGAAGACGGCGCGGGTGATTCGCTCGAATGGGATTGAAGAAGATATTCCACTGGAATTTGTGATCGTTAACGCAAAGCTGCGAGTGCGTCCCGGCGAAAAAATCCCGGTTGATGGGGTCGTGATTGAGGGCGGTACTTCAATTGATGAAGCGATGTTGACGGGAGAAGCCATTCCTGTCGAAAAAGCGATTAACGATAATGTTTATGCAGGTACGATGAATGGCATCGGCGGATTTGTCATGCGGGCTGAACGGGTTGGCAGCGATACGATGCTGGGGAATATTGTGCAGATGGTAGCGACGGCGCAGCAATCCCGCGCTCCGATTCAGCGCATCGCAGATAAGATTTCGGCGTGGTTCGTTCCAGCCGTTCTCTTAATTTCAATTATCACTTTTATTGGTTGGAGTTTGTTCGGTCAATCGCCGGGTTATGTGTATGGATTAATCAACGCAATTTCAGTTTTAATTATTGCCTGTCCGTGCGCGTTGGGCTTGGCGACGCCGATGAGTGTGATGGTTGGAACCGGACGTGGCGCACTCGCCGGAGTTTTAATCAGAGACGCCGAAGCACTGGAAACATTGGCTAAGATTGATACGTTAGTGCTGGATAAAACCGGAACGCTGACCGCAGGAAAACCTTCTATCGTGAAAATAATCACGGTCAATGGCTACAGCGAAAATGTGGTTTTGCGAATGGCGGCGAGTCTCGAAAAAGGGAGCGAACATCCCTTAGCTGCCGCGATAATCAATGAATCAAAAAACAGAAATTTAGAATTATTGATGACGAAAGAATTCCGCGTCTTGCCTGGAAAAGGCATCACGGGAATCCTCGAAGGCGTAGAAATTGCGCTTGGCAATCAGCGGCTTCTTGATGAATTAGCGATTGAAAACAAAATCTTGAAAGCGCAATCAGAGTTGGAACAGGCAGAAGGAAAGACGGCAATTTTTGTTGCCATTAATAAACGAAGCGCCGGGATGATCGCCTGTCAGGATCAAGTCAAAGCAAACGCGAGAGCTGAGATTCAGGCGTTGAAAAGAGCTGGCTTACATTTGATTATGTTGACCGGAGACAGTCAGGAGACGGCTGAAGCTGTGGCACGTGAATTAAAAATTGATGAAGTCATCGCCGAGGTTTTACCGTCACAAAAAGCTGAAAAAATAAAACAGCTTCAGGCAAACTGGCGCGTCGTAGCGATGGCCGGTGATGGTATTAATGACGCTCCGGCACTCGCGCAGGCGGATGTTGGCATAGCGATGGGATCAGGCGCAGAAGTCGCCATTCAAAGCGCGGGTGTGACATTAATCAAAAGCGATCTCGCGGGAATTGTCCGCGCTCTGACCTTGAGCAAAGCAGTGATGCGCAACGTCAAGCAGAATTTATTTTTCGCTTTTGCGTATAACGTACTTGGTATTCCATTGGCGGCAGGAATTTTTTATCCAATTCTAGGAGTTTTTCTGAGTCCAATGGTAGCAAGTCTGGCGATGACGTTTAGCTCTGTTTCGGTAATTAGTAATGCTTTGCGGTTAAGGAAAGTTGAGTTGTGAAGATCATAAATCGGGCTTTGGGTTTTGGACTTTGGTCTTTGATTCCCTTTCGAAGATTCTGAGGTTGAGAGTCAGGTTCACAAAAGCATTGCTTTGCTCAGGCGCAAATTGCTGGTTAAGATTTTCAAAGCCCAAAAGCCAAAGATCAAAGACCTCTTCAATGCAATGAATCAACCTTGTCAAAGCTGTACGTCACCAGATGCCCGTCAATACGAGTTATACTCGATATTGCAATTGGGCGAGCGGGCAGAACCTCAGACACTTTTTCTGTGTGTGAAATGTGTTCGCAAGGGGCGTAGGGGTAAATCTTTTGCATCCGATTCTTCAGCCAAAACTTTTTCACGAACTGAATTGATTAAAGCATTGGATCACTTCTGGAATGAAAGCGGAGCGGGTGAAATTTGTCGTTTGTGCCACGAACAGGGAACCGGATGTTGCCCTCCGATGTGTCGAAATCTCAGCGCTAATGGTTGTCGGCAGAAAAATGTTTTCTGTACCGGGTTTACTTGCAGCGCGTTACTCAATGCCATCTCAGAATGCGATGCGGAAACCGGGCGGACGCTGAAGTGGATCAGGAAAAATGCGGCGGTGACGGAGTTTCGATTGTATGAATGTGTGACCCGTGTGCCTGCTGTTGATCGTGAAAATAAAAGACCGTTGACGCTTGAAAATCAATTTCCAAAAATAACTTTGCATGGCGCAGCCATCAACAAACAATTGAAAAGTTTGAGCGATGAGGTTTTGGAAATTCGCCGCGTATGGTCTCAATAAGAAAAGCAAATTTTTGCATAGAAAAAGGCGTCGTTGAAGTAATTGTCGCATATCTTCAACGACGCCGGGTTGTCATCGCTGTCCTTTCTTCAGTGAGGGTTCAGTACCGAAAAATCCTTCAAATCCTCAGTACGGATGAACTAACAACAGCAATGGCAAAGCTAGATCGTGATTTTCTCACCATCGAATTTCGTCAGATTTAATCCACTAAACGGTTCATTAAAAGTCGGGCGGAAATTCGCCAGACAGGAAAGCGCTACAGCTTCACCCAGCTTAATTCCTTCCAACGCATCTGAGCGCCAATGAACTCCAGCAGCATTGCGCCCAATCGCAATATTGGACGCGAGTTTATTTAATTCACCGCCAACGGTCAGTAAGCCACGACGATAAGTGAAAAGGTCTAACCCATCGGGACTGGCATAAACAGGATTCGGCACTACGAAATCTTCATTGAAGAAGGCTTTCAGTACTGTCACGCAAGCTCCGGCAATCGTAGCGTGACCGGAAGGATACGCCGGATGCGCGGGGCAACCTTCAGGGTATGCCATCGGCAAAAGATATGAGCCAGTGTAATTGTAAACTGAATTCAAAACGTTGGATCGAATCAGTTCATCATGAATTGGATGCGAGGCGACCTGCGTTACCGTGTTGTGTACGCAGCCTCCAAATTCCTCTGGACGAACGCGGCGATGCACGTTCCATTTTTGATACCAGGCCGCTTTCAGCGCGGAATTGGCGACACGCGCCACGACATCAAGTACTTGTGGCCCGCCAAAGGTGGCAAACGGATTCTGTGTTCGTGAAGACAAGTAAGGATTGTTTTCATCCAGCGCAGTTCTGCCAAAGCCCAATAATATTAGCGCCGCGTTGAGAAACGCCTGATAGGTGTAATCAAGATGAACGTATTCGCCCAGATCGCGATTATTGCGAATGTAGCGCAAGGTGTCATCGTAGCGAATCCCGCGAATCGGCGCGTTACCATTCTGAACCCGCAGCCAATCGCTAAAGGTTCGCATGTGATCGTTGCCAGCATCGGGTACACGATACAGTTGTTTGATGGTTTGCGCTCCGTAAGGAATATCTTTGAATAGAAACTGTGAAACGTATGGCCCAACTTCGTCGCCCTTGAGAGTTCCGCGAAAAAGCGTTCCAGGTGTCACGCGAGAATTATTTTTCAATCCCTTGAAGTTTGAAAAACGGCTGAGGTCATTGGCGACATAAGTCATGTATGGGTTGAAGGTGTATTCTTCAAAATTGAGGTCTCGCGTCAATGCTTGCCAGTAAAGTTCCGCCATCTCCCCGGCTTCTTCGGCACTGGAAAAAGCCGGAGCCGCAGGAATAGGCAATTGATGAGAATCGGCTCCTTCTAAATCAAAAGCCAGAGCGGACTGGGGATTGATTAGTTTTCCCGTGCCGCCTAATGGAATTGCTTCGTAATCTTCGCGTAGCCCTGAATTCATTGCTCGCAAATAGAGATTATACGCATTGCTGTCAACGGTTCCTTTTGAATCGTGTGGTAGCGTTTTGGTAAAGCACCCGATACGGTTATTGAGCGCTGCTTCGTCGCCATTGGTGATGGCATTTAGAATGGGGCGATTTCTTTCGACGAGGGCGGCATCGGTTCTGATTTTAAGCGCTTGATCGGCGCGTGAATTGGGATCGCTGATGAGATCAAGGGCTGGCATGGGTGAACTATTTTTAGCCACTGAGGTCGTGGCGAGAATTCCGGTTGCTAGTCCAACGGAAGTGGCGGTGAAGAATTTACGACGACTGAAAGTTGAGTTTTTCCGGGCACGAACTGCCAGGACGATTTTGTTTTCTTGCATGATTACTCCTCAATGAAATGACATGAATCCTAAATCCAGAGCCGTGAGGAGGCTCAAAATTTTTCATCCAAAATTAGAAATTAATGTGAGAGATTTACGATCAATCGCACGGTCAAATTAACAGTAGAAAAATCACTGTCGAAAAGCCGCTTTGAGGAAAAGTCTGAGGTTCTGAGATTGCAAAAAAACCGAGGAGTTGGGTTCTTTTTTTGGCTTTTTGTGGAATGCGCGGAGCCGCGTAACGCCTCCATCTTCATCTCCGAAAAATCAATACCGTTGGTGACTCGTTGATCTGTGAGCTGCTTGTTCTTTTTACCTGGGCAGGTGAAGAAATAACTTCGCACACAGAACGCTTCCTTGAACCGATTGAATTTTATTTGTTGCTCTGCCGGAAACAACCAGAGAATCTTAACACCTCTGTCAAGGTTTTATCGGTCAAAATGAGCAGAAATAGAATTTATTTATAAGCTAACCTACTGAAAAAGAATAAGTTGAAAATTGTTAATATTTTTTTCATTTTGAACGAAATTGACAGTAACCCATTCCACAATTAGTATCCAAGTTCGACCAAAAAATCTTCATCAAAAGGACGCATCTCATTCAACATGCGAATTACTATTGTCGCTTCTGAAGCCGTACCCTATTCCAAAACCGGCGGACTGGCAGATGTCTGTGGCGCACTCCCCAAAGCCCTGAAACGCATCGGTGTTGATGTTCGCGTGATTTTACCGCGTTACACCGGAATGTCTTTTCGCAGCGGTGATGTGGTGAGCCAAAATAACGGCTACCAGATTTTTTCTGATTTGGCTGTCCCTTTTACCGGTGGCGTCAAATATGCCTCGGTTTTTGAGGATTGGTTGGATGACACGCCGTTTTATTTTATAGATTGTCCTGAGTATTTTGCGCGCGGGTATATTTACGGTTCCGGCGATGCCGAAGCCGAGCGGTTCGCTTTTTTCAGCCGCGCCGCGATTGAATTGATGAAACGTTTTGGCACTCCGCCGGAAGTCATTCATTGCAATGATTGGCAAACCGGATTATTGCCGACGTATCTGAAATCCGTTTATCGGGATGATCCGTTTTTCGCGCAGACCGCAACTTTTTTCAGCATTCACAATCTGGCGTATCAGGGGATTTTTAATCCGCAGCTTTTAGCGCACCTCGGACTTGACTTTGATGCCCTGAAAGGTGGATTGGAATTTCACGGCCACGCGAATGCCTTAAAATCCGGCTTATATTTTTCAGATGCGCTTTCAACGGTGAGCCGGAAATACGCGGATGAAATTCAAACTGATGAGTACGGAAATAATCTGGACGGATTGCTCAGATGGCGGAAAACCGATCTGATTGGAATTCTTAATGGCGTAGATTATGACGAATGGAATCCGGCGCATGATCCATTTACATCAGCACATTTTTCCGCCGATCATCTGGCAGGGAAACAGGAATGCAAACGTGCTTTGCTGGATCAATTTCACCTGTCGCAAGACCTGGATCGTCCCGTTGTCGCCATTATTACGCGATTGACGACGCAAAAGGGAATTGATCTGTTAGCGAATGCCATCTGGCGAATTCTGGACACCGGCGCTTTTTTTGTGTTGCTGGGTTCAGGCGCCAAAAGCTACGAAGATTATTTTCAGCATGTCCGTGATTCAAGACCCCATCAGGTCGGAGTTTATTTTGGCTACAACACCGCACTGGCGCACAGAATCGAAGCCGGAGCGGATATGTACGTGATGCCTTCGGCGTATGAACCGTGCGGATTAAATCAGATGTACAGCTTGAAATACGGGACAGTGCCCATCGTGCGCGGAGTCGGTGGATTGGACGACACCATTTCAAATTTTGAACGATCTACAAAGTCGGGAAATGGCTTCAAGTTTTACGATTATTCGGCGGATCGCCTGGTCGAAAAGTTTTACGAAGCGTTTTTATTGTTTGATGACAAAGCAGCGTGGCGGCAGATTCAGCGCAATGGAATGCTGACCGACCATTCCTGGGAGCGGGCGGCACACGAATATCTCAATGCCTATCAATTAGTTGCGGCAAGCAGGCGCTGAGCCACAAGACTTAGACGTTTTAGTTTGCTATAATTCCAAGTTCGGTTACGAGCGAACTATTTCCCACGTCTCGACGTATGGGAATGTCGCAGTCCGATGAGTGAATTTTTTTGATAGTCATCGAAGGAGAAAATTATGAGTGAACATGTTTTAGAAGCGACAGACGACAATTTTGCAACGGAAGTGCTTGGATCAGACACTCCGGTATTGGTGGATTTCTGGGCAGCCTGGTGTGGCCCTTGCCGCATGATCGCGCCAACCATTGAAGCCATTGCCGAGAAATATCAGGGCAAAGCCAAAGTCATGAAATTAAATGTGGATGAAAATCCGAATACGCCTTCGCAGTTTGGCATTCGCGGGATTCCTACGTTGATTTTGTACAAAGGCGGACAGGTTGCAGAAACAATTGTCGGAGTTCCAGGCAATGCGCAGGCTTCGCTTTCGTCGTTGCTTGATTCACATATTGCTTAAGATTGAGTCCAACAAACTTTAGTTTGTTGTTAGCTATGAACAATCGTAGTGACAGAAACAGGCGACAAACTAAAGTTTGTCGGACATTCTATTGGATTATCGAATGACTGATTTTGACGTAATAATTATCGGCGGCGGCCCTACCGGTTTAGCTGCCGCAGTTTATACTGGACGCGCTTTGCTCAAGACGTTAGTGCTGGAAAAAAAATTCGTTGGCGGACAGATTGCGCTGTCTGCGGCGATTGATAATTATCCAGGTTTTGCCGACGGGATTAACGGCTACGATTTTGCGCAAAGTTTTTTGAAGCACGCGCAGCGCTTCGGAGCCGAAGTCCGCGAAGGTATCGGAGCCGATCAAATCACTCCCGAAAATGACGGCACCTTTACCGTGAAGCTGAGCGATGGCTCGACTGCGACTTCACGCGCTGTAATTTTGGCAATGGGACGTTTCCCGCGTACGCTCAATGTTCCCGGCGAAAAGAAATTCGAGGGACGCGGCGTCAGTTGGTGTGCGACCTGTGATGGAGCTTTTTTCCGTGACGTTCCGGTAGCGGTTGTCGGCGGCGGAAATTCGGCGGTCGAAGAAGGACATTTTCTAACCCGCTATGCTTCGGCGATTAATAATATTCATCGCCGTGATCATTTCACCGCGCAGAAAATCCTGATCGAAGAGTACACACACAACGACAAAGTTAAGCCGATCTGGAATGCCACTGTTGAGGAAATTATTGGCGAAGATGAAGTTGATGCGATCCGCGTTCGACATCTTGATACCAACGAAACCGAGACCATTCCAGTCAAAGCAGTTTTTGAATTTATTGGATGGATTCCAAGTTCGGAAATTGTGTCCGAATTAGTGGAGCTGGATGAATCTGGTCGCGTGCTAGTGAATGAATTGATGGAAACCAGAGTTCCCGGATTATTCGCGGCGGGTGATCTGTGTGTGCGTCCCATTTATCAGCTCGCCAATGTTGTCGCCGATGGAGTTCAGGCGGCGATTACGGCGGAAAAATACTTAGAGAAAAAAGCAATAGCGGCTTAGGTCAGTACCACCTGCGGTAGCGGGTGGATAAGCTCTTGACCCAAGATCCACCCGCTACCGCAGGTGGTACTGACATCTTATGAATCTCGCAATTATCGGAACGCAATGGGGAGACGAGGGCAAAGGGAAGATTGTAGATTTACTCGCCCCCCACTTCGACATCGTAGCGCGTTATCAAGGCGGTCATAACGCCGGACACACCGTCATTATTCGCAAAAATGAGGTCGAGGAAAAATTTGTCCTCCATTTAATTCCCAGCGGCATCACGCATCCTGATTGTATTTGTGTTATCGGCAATGGCGTAGTCGTTGATCCACGTGCGCTCCTGTCAGAAATCGCAGATTTACGTGCGCAGGGAATTGAAGTCTCGCCGAAAAATTTGCTCATCAGCAATCGCGCTCATCTGATTTTGCCGTACCACGTAGCCCTTGATCGCCGCGTAGAAAATCATCGTGGAAGCAATGCCGTCGGAACCACAATGCGCGGAATCGGGCCAGCCTACGAAGACAAAATGGCGCGGCGCGGATTGCGTGCCGGAGATTTGACTAACCTTGATTCCTTCCTCGAAAAACTTCGTATCAATGCGCGTCAGGCGAATAGTTTATTGACGCATCTCGGCGGAGAGCCAATCAACGAAGAAGAGTTGATTCAAAATGGCAGGGAATGGGCTGAATTAATCGCGCCACACGTCACCGACACAACGTATTATTTAAATAACGCGACGCTGGAAGATAAATCACTATTGCTCGAAGGCGCACAAGCGACGATGTTGGACATAGACCACGGGACGTATCCTTTCGTGACTTCATCGAATTCGACGGTTGGCGGAGCTTGTACCGGAGCTGGGATTCCACCAAATCTGATTGATGCGACTTTCGGAGTCATTAAGGCCTACACCACGAGAGTTGGTTCAGGCCCTTTTCCAACGGAATTGAAAGACGAGCTTGGTGAAGCGATTCGTGAAAAAGGTGGAGAATACGGAGCCTCGACAGGCAGGCCGCGACGCTGCGGATGGTTCGATGGCGTCATTGCTCGCTACGCTGTGATGGTGAATGGATTATACGCGCTGGCGCTGACGAAGCTTGATGTTCTGGATGATTTGGAAGAGATCAAAATCTGTACCGGCTACCGCATCAACGGGGTCGAAACCGATCAAATTCCGTATGACGCCGATGCTTTGGAAACCGCCGAACCCATCTACGAAACAATGGAAGGCTGGAAGTCAGTCACGAAAGGCATTTCGAAATTTGAAGATTTACCGGTCAACGCACAGGAATATGTTTTCCGTCTCTCAGAAATCGCCGGAGCGCCCTTCGCGTTTATTTCTACCGGGCCTGAACGCAACGAAACAATTATTGATTACGATATTCTGGAAGAATGTGATTTAGATTTGAATGCAGGCGGTTGTGAATAGAAATTTCAAGCTGATTAATTTTCAAAGGATTGAGGAACTATGTACGTCGTAGCCGTTCGTTTTGAATTGTTTCCTGAAGGCGCTGAAACCTTCAAAAATGCTGTTTTGATTAATGCCGCCGCCTCCGAAATGACGGAGCCAGGATGTCGTCAATTTGATGCCTGCTTCAATGAAGATGGTTCGCATTGCTTCCTGTATGAAGTCTACGACAATGAAGCCGCGTTTGATGCGCACAAGGTTTCGGCACATTTTTTGAAGTTCAAAGCATCAACTGAAGGGACAGTTAAAGATCGTCGCTTTGAAGCGTATGACCTTCCAGCAAATCCGCATAAATAGGCAGAAGCCCGACTGTTAAGGAGGGCAGCGTTATGAGAAAATTCCCTCCTTAA
>JAYVRW010000388.1:0-10665 GCA_043775925.1 Blastocatellia bacterium | reverse complement strand
CAACAAAGCATCGTGACGATGGTCGAGCGCAAAACGAAACTACTCGGAATGAGGAAACTTGCTCACAAAACCGGGAGCCTGACGCGCGACGCGATCTGCGCACAACTGCAAAACCTGGTCGTTCAGACGATCACGAGCGACAATGGAAAAGAATTTTCTGAGCACGCAGAGATTGCGAAAACATTGAACGCGAATTTCTATTTTTGCCATCCGTATGCCTCGTGGGAGCGCGGCGTCAATGAAAATACCAACAGTTTAATTCGTCAGTACTTTCCGAAACAAACCGAGTTCGCTACCCTGACGGAGATGGACCTTCAAGCGGTACAAGAGAAACTCAACCACCGTCCTCGCAAAACGCTGGACTATCAGACACCTCACGAAGCCTATTTCAATGAACTAGCGAAATTATCCAATGTTGCACTTACTATTTGAATCTAAGATTATATTCAAAGGACAAATCAAAATAATAAATGAGGGATTATCGAGCAGCTCGAACGGCTAGCATCGTCCTGGTGGCGACTTTGACGCAATTGCGCCCGGAATCTTTAGCTTGATAAAGTGCTAAATCGGCTGCTTTAAGAACTTGCTCAAGTGATAAACCACTGGAAGGAAATTCAGCTATACCGATGCTCATAGTAATACGAACTTCTTCACCATTATTAGTGAATTGCTTGAAAGAAAGAGCGGCAATTGAGCGGCGCAATCTTTCAGCCAGAGTTAGAGCCTCGCGTGCTGTGCCATGCATAATGACAGTAAATTCCTCGCCACCGTAACGGGCGATTAATTCTCCTTCACGTAAGGCAGCTTTAATTGCTTGTGCAAACTGTCGCAACACAATGTCACCAGCTTCGTGTCCATAGGTATCATTGAATCGTTTAAAGTGGTCAATATCTAACATCATGACACACAACGGGCGTTGTTGACGTTCAGCTACTGCAAGTTGCTTGCGAAGATAATCATCCAAATAGCGGCGATTATGAACCTGTGTTTGTTCATCCATTAAGGCACGACCACGTAACTGATCCATGAGCCGCAAATTATTGATAGCAGAGGTCGCTTGATCAACTAAAGTCTTAATAAATTTTTGCCGCTCAACATTCCAATAATCAAGTTCAGGGCTGATTAAATGTAGCGCACCTATTGGTTTACCACTGGAAATAATTGGAACACAAAAGGCGGAGCCACGTTGTTGACCAAAATGACACTCATTACAAATCAGGTCTTCGCTCAAGTCATGGAGAACTATTTCTCGACCAGCACGAACTACACGGCAGATCGGAATTTGGTAACTATGTGCAGTTCCATCGGATTTTTTTTCAGGTAACGGATAGAGCGTAGCCACGACCTGTAAGAAGCTATGCTGTGTGTCCCAATCAAAAATAAGAGCCTGTGATAAATTGAAGGATTTTACTTTCTGCAATAACGCACGATGTACTTCTATCTCTGATTCGCTGGTTTGCAACAAGGTATGAAAATAATACAACTCATCAAGTTCTCGATTGCGAGAGAGCGTAACTGATTGTCGCTCAGACATTTTGGCGGTCATCTGATTGAAGGCACGCGCGAGAACGCTTAATTCGTTATTGCCGATCTCTTCAACTCGCGGAGCTATATCACCTAAAGATAGGCGCTCTGCGGACAGGAGCATCTGCTGAACAGGAACGGAAATATTTCTTGCTAGTTTTCGACTGAACATGACAGCAGAAAAACTAATAATAATGCAAAGCCCTAACAATACAAAGATTGTGATTAGAAATAAAGATTCGGATTGATGTTGTTTTTGGAGAAGTAGTTGTTGTTGAGATTGTATCAGTTCTTTAACCTGACTACGCATTGAATTAATTGTTACCTCAGTGAGAGGTACTGAACGGTCTGAGACTGAGCGCAGTTTCGTCAAGAGTTCACGGTTAGCGCTGAGTTTATCCAAAATCATAAGATCATTGGCGAAAAAATCAGCTACATTTGCCCTGAGCTTGCCAACATTCGACTCATCGGAAATCTTTTTATCTATGAGGAAAAGCTGCTCAAGTGATCCACCAATTTGCAGACTGGACTGGCTCAGCTTTTGCATTTCTTTAAAGCTAAAGAAAAACACCGTCGCCATCAAAAAAATTGCTAATAAGAGAGCAAACGTCCCCAGCCCTATCTGAAAACGAAATGTTGCAAGGCGTGATGACCATGCTGGATTTTGTTGTATTTGCATACCAAATATCAGGACAGTTACGAGGGGCTAATTTCCAGGTAGGCTGTCAGTGGGGTGGAAAGCAAACAGCAAAATGCTAGTTAAAATAAATTAAACTACCGGATAGCTCTAGTGTACATTAGGTTTTAAGTTTGTCAAACAATGGTCGAGTGAGTTGAAAAAATAGGGAGGAAAATAGTACAAATAGAAAAGTGCCAGAATGAATTATCACCCAGCGAGAAGTGTGCTTTGTCTACGTAATAATTGGGAGTAGAATTATCAATTCTCAGAACAGAAAATAACCAACTGAGGTGATGATATTCTCAACAAGATCACATATTATTTACTCATCGCATTACTTGTCATAACACCATTGCCGTATGCCACTGTCGAGACTTGGTCAACAGGAATATGGGAAGTCTTAGTTTTGGCAATCACGCTGTTATGGGTAGGACAAATATTTATTCAGAAACAAATAAATTTTGAATGTAGCCCGCTAAAATATCCACTGTTGGCGCTACTAATTCTGTCAATTATTCAATTGATGATTCCGATGGCCTCACGAAAAGCGCTAACTTATGACTCGTTTGCAACTGTCGATGCGGCGATCAAGTTGTTGGTATTAATCTTATTTTTTGTGCTTTTTTGTACCTTCATAAATACTGACCAGCGAAGGCAAACTGTCGTCAATGTCATAATAATACTGGCTTCAACTATTGCACTGATTGGTATTGGGCAAAGCTACCTGGGGAAACTTATCTGGCCTCGAGCGAATGCTGGGTATGGCCCATTCGTCAATCGTAACCACTTTGCAGGAATGTGTGTGATGGCAGTGGGATTGGTCGGTGCACGAATTATCCTGCGATCAGTTCAGCGTGAACGAATGGCATTGCATATTTGTTATTTGATAATTCTGTGTTCAGGGATTGTCTTAAGCGCATCACGCGGCGGTTTTTTGTCATTGGCAGCGGTCGTTTTCTTTCTTGCAATGATTTCAGCAGGTGGACGGAAAGCAGCAGATGGCAATGAAAAAAGCTTAAAAAAACGCTTTGCTGCGACTGCTGTGTTATTGGTAGTGATGGCTGCTGGTGCGATGTTTTTAACCAGCTCAGATGATTTGATGCAGCGGTTTTCAAATATTCAGGCGGAGACTGAAATTGGTGAAACCCCAGACCAGAAATTTTCCAGAAGTGAGTTATGGCAAAACACTTCTAAGATGATTAAGGATCATCCGATTCTCGGTGTCGGACTGGGAGCATATCAATTCGTTTATCCACGCTATGATCAAAGCTCTGGCATCTTGCGAGCTGAACAGGCTCATAACGATTACTTACACATCATTGCAGAAACAGGCATTGTTGGACTACTCCTGACATTAGGTTTTATTGTTATTTTATTTGGCAAAGGGTTTGCCTTAATGCAAACCAAAAATGTAAGAAGACGAGTAGTCGTACTGGGAGCCTTAGCCGGCTGTTTTGGAATCGCTGTCCATAGTTTCGTAGATTTCAATTTACAAATTACCAATAATGCCCAATTATTTTTGGCGCTGGCAGCATTGGCTACGACGATGCCGATCAAGGAAGATGAAGGGGTTGACGAGCAGGCGTATGAAGAATACTCGCGTCTTAACCATACTCATCAAAACTTGTTGAGATAGCGTCACAGGAGATAAAAAAGCCTGAAGAAATCATTTCATAATGATTTCTTCAGGCTTTTTGTTTTTGGCAATAAATTCTACTGCTTTTTGTCTTTGGCTCGTGCAGGGGCAACTTGCGTGTCAGCTACAAATGCTTCCACATTAAGTGATTGATGATCATCAATGTGCGTCAAATCCAAAATATTATGCGTTGAATCATGGACAAGCGCTCCTTCAGATTCCTTGGAAAAGGTGAGTTTTCCAGCTTCTTTTGAATAATCTACGAGTAGTAAATCACCCAATCCGATCTGTCCGGTAGCGACTAAATTTGACAACGGGAAAACGAGGAATCGTTCAATGGCGCGTTTCAAATGGCGTGCGCCATATTTAAAATCAATGCCTTCATCCAATAAAAACTGCTTGGCTTCATCGGTGCATTTGAAAATAAATTTCTCACCGGAGCCGCGCATAATGCGTTCCTGAACGGCATTCAATTCAATTTCCAGAATCTGTTGCAGGTGTTCCTCACGCAGGCTGCGGAAAACTACAACTTTATCAATGCGGTTCATAAATTCCGGCGAGAATTTACGACGAGCGGCTTCCTGCGCGGTACGATAAATCTTTTGATCAATATCGCCGGGATCAACTCCCGGTTTCGGAGCAAACCCAATGCCACCAGAAATCATTTCACTCATTTCTCGTGCGCCGAGATTGGAAGTCATGATGACGATAGAACTGGAAAAATCTACGCGGCGATTATCGCCCAAAGTCAAAGTTGCTTTGTCGAGAATACCCAGCAGTAATTGCCATAAAGCATCACTCGCTTTTTCAATTTCATCGAAAAGCACCAGTGAAAACTTGAGTGTTTCCGTATGGGAGCGATCCACGTTTTCCTGCGTCAGCATTGGAGATGTTTCGCGGTGTCCTAAATATCCTGGCGGCGAACCAATCAGTTTCGCAATTTCGTGCGAATGTTGAAATTCAGCGCAATCAATTTTGGTGACAAGATTGGAATCGCCAAATAAAACTTCGGCTGCCGCTTCGACCACACGAGTTTTTCCAGAGCCAGTTGGCCCCAGGAAAAGCATCGTGCCAACCGGACGACCCGGATGCGCCAGTCCCGCCAGAAAGATTTGGTACAGTTGCGTCATGCGACGAATTGCGCGTTCCTGACCAACAATGCGCGATGAGAGTTTGTCTTCAAACTCCTGGGCACGCGGGCTTTTCAGGTCAGGATTCAAGAAATTTGGTGTGGTAGCTGATTTTTGTCCGCTTTGATTCATATGCTTTTTCTCCTCTGCCGCAAACACGCAATAAAACGCGACGCGCTGGTTTCGGAAAACAGTTTCGTTTCTATACAGTTATATTACTAATAACTGACAATCACTTCCACTATTGTTTTGTGATTGTGCCATTTTAGATGGCTACAGGTAAAAATAAGTTGTGTGAGAGCTAGTGATCGGGAACGAATCGTATGTTCTTCGTTTCGTATGCGCAAGTGATGAAATACCTCTTACAAAACCGTCGCGGAGTTTTCAGCTTTATGTTTTCCTGCGTCGGTAATTTCAGGTTTTGGTCGCCCGAACAAATTGCTGTACTAACTGAGTAATTCCTGTAATTGCCGTACCTACGACAACGGCGAAGGCTCCGGCATCGAAGGCGCGGCGCAAATTTTCAGGTGAAGTTACGCCACCTTCACAAATAATCGGGAGAGTTAATTTCCTGGCCAGGTTTCCCAATAAATTCAGCGCTGGCAGCGAAGTTCCTTGTGATTCAGCAGTGTAGCCGCACAAGGTAGTTGCTACCATATCTGCGCCACAATCCGCCGCAAATAATCCTTCCTCGAAAGTGGCAATATCCGCCATCACAGGTCGCTGTAAATTGTTTTTGATTTGAAGGATTAACGTTTCGATGATTTCGCCGTTCGGACGCGGACGGCGTGTGGCGTCCAGGGCAATAATATCAGCACCGCTGTGTGCAAGCCGTTCGGCGATAGCAAGGGTTGGCGTGATATAAACATCGAAGCCTTCGGTAACGACTTTTTCAATCCCGATAATTGGGATCGAAATTTTTTCACGTGCGGCTTGAATGTTGGCCGGATAATTCAAGCGGACTCCGGCGGCGCCTTCCTGTTCGGCAGTGAGTGCCATCGCGCTGATAATATCGGGTTCATTGAGCGGCGATCCGAATGGAGCCTGACACGAAACTATCAATTTACCCCGTAGTTGTTCAAGATTCATAGATTCATTCAGCTTTGCAAATTTGTTAATAAGCTCCTGGTTATTCTTTTATTTGCCTGACGATAAGCGAGGAGCAATGCACCAATATCCGGCGAAAAAGTAGGAGCTGTGATTTGTGCTTTCGGCAATAATTCTTTCACCAGAACTTTGAATTGTTTTAGCAAAAATTTGCTCTGGAAAACTCCTCCGCCGTAAGAAATTTGAATCCTTTTTTTTGTTGCGCCTAATTGCAGTGCAGTCGCTTCTGCGAGTTCCGCTAAATCAGCCGCAGCCTGATCAAGTAATCCAATCGCTATTTCATCGCCGAGTTTAGCGAGGCGATCAATCCGCGTCGAAAACGAAGCCAGTTGTTCGCGTGAAATTATTCCAGCATAAAAATCTTCCGTAATATTTTTAAGATGGTCGCGCTTGAAATGGGTAAGCAAGGCAGATTTGAAAGTCGCATCTTCAAATAATCCGCGATCTTCGCCGTAAATTGCCAGACGCAGGGATTCTTTACCCATCCAGAATCCACTGCCTTCATCTCCGAAAATGTAGCCGTTGCCACCAACTCTAACTTCGCGGCGACTGATTTTGCTAATCTGCATTTCACCATAAGCCACGGAACCGGTTCCAGTCAGCACGATAATTCCATCTTGCCCTGCCAACGCGCCGGACAATGCGCCGGGAGCGTCGTGTCCAACGGCAAGATTTTCGGCACTGAGGATTTGTTCGACGATGGCGATTTTATCTTCAGGTTCGCCCGTCATGGCGAGATGAGCGCTGTGAAAATAAAAATCACCGATAGCGCCACGATCCATTAATCCAGCTTCGCGTAGGGCATCGCTCACCGAATCGCTGACCGCACGTTCCAGACGTTCGCGGCCTCCAGATTCACGCGTATGATTTGATGGGCCTGAATGTCCGCGCCCTACGATCACGCCGCTTGCATCAGCGATCAACGCTGTCGTGTGACTTTGCCCACCATCAATTCCTAGATAATATTCTTCGTAGTCCATTCAGTAGTGTGTCGCAAAATTTCTTCGTAAAACTGTGGGGCAAAAGGCAACCCCGTCAAGGCTTGTGCGAAATTGTGAGCCTGGGCTTCGACTAATTTCCCAGATGGTTGCTGCGCTAAAATATGATAAAGCTCATGAGCGATGATGATTTCTGTTAATGCAGTCTCTGTGAACCAGTTACGATATTTATCAGGAACTTGTGTCGCACAGGCTGCGAGTTTTGTAACCGCAGTCAGATTTACTGTGATGGCTGGCGGTTGCAAGAAAGCTTCTGCTAAGTAAATGATTCGCCCAAAAGTGAGGGGGAGTCTTTCATATTTGATAGGTATTTCGCAAGCGGCGGCGAGCTGGGAGGGAAGTATGAGGGAGCGAAACGGCGAACTAGGGACAGGGCGAACGTGAGAGGATTGGCAAAAAATCTCAAAATTTTCTAAAGAAATCTCTCTGTCGCCGTTTCTCGCTTTCGCCCCTTCGCTTCCCCCTTCAACGCGGTCGTTTTTCTTCAAACTTTTGAGGATTAATCGAGCGATTGATAGCAAAGTTTGTAATCTCAATTTCTTCAACTAATTGACCATTATGGAAGGTTAAAATTTTTGTTGGCAGCTTTAATCCATTTACTATTCGATGTTCAGACATTCGCATTTCGACTGCAACCGGCTGCGGAGGTTTAGCGCGTGCGATTCTTTCCTGCCTGGCTCTGGCAAAAGTCGCTCGTGTGTACCTCCGATCAAAGCTTCCGACCGAAACTAAAACTGGTTCTCGGTGTGGCGCCACAATCGTTTCAATCAACGCGAGTGGTAAGTGCGTTTGACGATCTAACGTTAACAATGTTTTGTATCCATCAGAGTCCTGGGCGGTAATAACATCAGGCGTACCAACTTCAGTCGAGTCAATTCCGCCATAATTGAATTCAAAAGGCCAGCTCGGCAATGATCGCAATAACCACCCTAACGTAAAGCGGGAGATGGAAACTTTTACCGCTTGTAATTGTCGGGCTAAATTTTGCTCAACCTCATCTGCATTGACTACGCGGCGATTGTCAGGAGTTGAAGGCGCGACCGGAATCGGATACACCCAGGTCTCTTTGCTATTGATGATTTGTAGAGAATCGAAGCTGGTATCGTAGATCGTATGGCCTTTTTCGCGGAGCCGGAATTTATCAGGAAATTCAAAATCAAATTCGACCTTGCTGATTAATGTTTTTTGCTTCTCCTGCACTTTGTCAGGCGCAGTGACTACCGCGTATTTTGTCGGACGACGAATTTTACCAGAAGCGGAAAGTGTTTGAATATTTGTATCGCCAAGTGCTGCGCGAGCTTGATTGAGTAAGGTTAGCGCATAAGATTTCGCGTCCTGTGACGCGGGCTGGGCGCTTGCTGAGGTCATCAGAATCAACCAGATAATTAAGACAAAAAAACGCATAAGCAAAATCAGTAGCACGAATACAAATCAATTAATTTACTTCGGACAGGCGATCACAATTAATTTAGTCAATGGATCAAGCGAGCGCAATTCAACTTCGGATAATGCCAGCACTTGATCCAGATCAGCCAGCCCTGAAAAATTTGCCAGACGCGATCCATACAAAACAAAAATGTCAGGGATGGTGCGACCTGCATCACCAAAGTCTGTCAATTGCTCAACCGCCTGCGGGAGCTTGTCTTTGAACTGCGACAAAAAACAAGTATGAATGTGCGCCGTGTTGCGTTGCAAACGAATCACGCCGGAAGAATCTAAAATGCGCAACATTTCCCGTCGCGATTTTATCAATCCAAAAAGTGAACTTGTCTTTTGTGAACCCGCGAAGACTAGCCAATTGCCAGTTTCCGCTGCCAGCTTTATTTCACTCTCAGGCAACCGCATCGAATTCGCGGCAATCATTCGACAATGCTCAAGCCCCTGATTTTGCTGGTTCTCGTCATGCTTGCGCAATTCCGTAGTTCCCATCGCCGTCGCGCGAACTAAATTTCTACGCTTATCAACTTCAACTTGAACTTCGATGCTGTCGGCAACTGCGCCAGCCTTCATCGCGGCTTCGGTAGCTTCGCGCCTGACCTTCAAAATATCTTCAGGAGTTGGATCAACGATGTTGCGTTCAATCGTATCGCGCACCATCGCCATCGCTACACCAATCGGAGAAATGACTTCAGCATTGCGTGCGATGCGATGCTCAAGTTTCATCATTTCCGCAGTGAAGGGAACGAGCGAAGCCGCACCACCACCGCCGCCAATTAAGACGACCTGTTCACGATCCAGTTGGTACTCAGCGATAAGCTCTTCAATTGTTTTGGCAATTTTGTTACAGGCAATTTTTAAAATGTCCGCTGCCATTTCTTCTGCGTTTGAATATTCGCCAAATTTTTCAATTAGCATATTAAAGGCCTGACGCGCAGAGTCTTGATTACCATAAGCGAAGTGTGACGGGCTTACTAAGCCAAGTAAATTTGCCGCACAAGTGGTAGTTATTGCGTACTTTTTTGTACCTGTATTTATAATTGCATGATCTTCTACATCACTTGGTAACGGGTTGATGAGTTCAATTGTTGCATTTGTAAATTCATTGGGCTGAGCGAAACAGCAGTAACCTAACCCCGCAATATGCGCACTTCGAGGTCCAACATCATGAAGAGCATTAGGATCATCTTGATGGTAAATATTCACACGAACCATACTTCCACCGCCCACGCCCATTGTTCGCACATCCAGCGTATTCAAATACATTCGATGTCCGTTGAGTTTGGCTGGACGAGTCATTGGCGCACCATCACGAATGACGGAAATATCTGCCGAAGTCCCGCCGACTTCGATGAAAATTCCGTCGCTCACTCGTTCGTGCATGAGCGCTCCGGCAATTCCTGCGGCAGGGCCTGAAAGCATTGTTAAGATTGGTCGGCGATGCACTTCGGCGACACTCATCACGCCACCATCTGAACGCATAATCATGAGCGGCGCAGTGATGCCGGACGACTTCACACAGGCATCAGTCATCTCCGCCGTCGCAATCATCTTCGGCAAAATTGCAGCATTGATAACTGCGGTTCGCGTCCGTACACGCAAACCATAAAGACTGCTGACTTCGTGTCCGCTCGTCGCCTGCAAGCCAGCCTCTCTTGCGAGCTTTACAATATTATCTTCGTGAATTGTGCGGTCTACGCTGAAGGCTTCGCTGGCAACGATGACTTCTGCGCCGCGTTGTTTGAGAGAATTGATCGCAGAATTAATATCGCCGTTTGAATTGATAAAAGCGTGATCGGCAGTAAGGAATTTATTCGGAGCCAGTTCAATCGGCGGAACTTTGCTAGCGCGTTTGGCGAGAAAAGCCTCAATTCCATTGCCGATGCCAAGCACTGCGACTTTGGCGACATCGCCTTCGAGCAAAGCATTTGTCGCCTGCGTCGTGCTGTGTGCAATGAACGCGACTTCGTCGGGCTGAAGATCAAATTGTTGCATCGCACGTTCCAGCGCAGTGATGATGCCGAGCGCTACGCCTTCGCGGGCGTCGTGCGAAGTCGGAAATTTCAACTGCCCGATTAGCTCGTGCGATTCATTATCAATCACGACTACATCGGTGAAGGTTCCGCCCACGTCAATGCCAATTCGGACTTTCAT
>JAYVRW010000387.1:0-3132 GCA_043775925.1 Blastocatellia bacterium | reverse complement strand
ACGTTTCGCCCTGGACAAATTCAGTAGCGAGAAAATGTGTGTCACCTTCCGCACCGGATTCGTAAATCGTCAGAATGTTCGGATGATTTAACGCTGATGCCGCCAATGCTTCGCGCTCAAAGCGGCGCAAATAATCTGCATCCTGTATGAATTGGGCGGGCAATAATTTGAGGGCTACCTGGCGTCCGAGCTTCGTATCTTTAGCGAGAAAAACCTGTCCCATTCCACCTGCGCCCAGTTGAGCAAGAATCTGATAATGGCTGATTGATTGTCCGGTGAGATTTTGATTTTTCGCGGCCAGGACTACGGCCACTTCCATCGCCGGACGTGAGAGAAAATCGCCTGATTCATCGTGATGTGTCAGCAATTTTTCGACCTCGGAACGCAGTTCAACATCTTCGGCGCACGCCTGTTCCAGCCAGCTACTGCGCTGATCGGGAGCGTGCTCCAGCACTTCATTAAAGAGTTGATTAATGCGTTGATAGCGTTCGGATGTCATGTCATTACAACAGCGGCAAGGTCAGCTCAGCATTCTAATAATTTCTGATATTTTTGGATAAAAATCTGTATGCATCACTGGCAGAGGGGGAGACTTGCCAGTCCGGTTCTTTCGCAGAAGTTGTTAGATTTTTATCGTTTCCTGCTGAGCGAAACAGGTGATATTTAATCAAGCGATTCAGCCTCCAGATGATTATTAGACAAGGGTGGTAATCATAGCAAATCTGTCGGTGTTTCTTCTGGCTTGATAAAGCTTACGCAGATTCAGAACCGGCTCATTAATTTTTAGCTTTCGCCATAGCCTGCATCGCGCCAGGCCTTAATTCCGCCTGCCATCGAAAGCACCTTGGTATAACCCATTTTTTGCAGGTTATCGGCGGAAAGTGCGGAGCGGTAGCCGCCTCCACAATAGAGCACAATTTCGGCTGATTTGTCAGGAATCGCTACTTCGATGTCGCGTTCGATGATGCCGCGTCCAAAGTGTTGCGCTCCGGTGGCATGACCTTTGTCCCATTCGTTGTCTTCGCGCACGTCAATGAAGTGAAAATTTTCTTCGGCGTCGAGCTTTGCTTTGACTTCGGCGACGGTGATTTCCTGGACGCGAGTTTTCGCGTCTTCGCAGAGGGTTTCGAATGCTTCTGAATGTTTCATGAATTTCAGGTTTAGATATTTGTTGGAAACTTTTATTTATGCTGCCTTCGGAATGTCAGGGCGCAGTTCTTCGTCTTTATTTTGGTCAATTGTACTTATTACTTTGCGGTTCCCACGAGCTTGCTTTTGGCGAATGTCCGCACAGATTGCGGAAATATCGAAATTAAATTTTTCAGCATGTTCATTTCTGACCCGACGAACTTCTTCGACAATTTCATCATTCCAATTCATAAGTAGTAACTCAATTTATGCGTGCTGTTCCTGCAAACTGCGAACGGTCATTTTTTCCTGTTCTTGTAGCGATTCAATCGCGCTGGCAGCGGCGCTGGCTCCGGTCAAAGTCGTAAATGTGACGACACTGTATTGCATTGCCGCCCTACGAATCGCACGTTCATCATAGAACGAAGTCTTGCCCAGCGGTGTGTTGACGATCAAATCTATTTCGTCGCTCTTGATGAAATCTACGATATTCGGGCGTCCTTCGTTGACCTTGAAGACGCGCTCGCACTCGACTCCCGCATCTTCTAAAATCGCCGCCGTGCCGCGTGTGGCGACTAACTCAAAGCCTAATTCGCTCAAGCGTCGAGCGACGCGGACGACATTTTTCTTGTCGCTGTCATTGACGCTGATGAAGGCTTTGCCGGATTGCGGGAGCATTTGATTGGCGCCCATACAGGCTTTGGCAAAGGCTTCGCCGAACGTATCGCCAACGCCCATGACTTCTCCAGTCGAGCGCATTTCCGGGCCTAGTAACGGATCAACACCGGGGAATTTCATAAAAGGAAAGACAGGGGCTTTGATGAAGAAACTGAAGACTTCTAATTCATCTGGCAAATTGAATTCGCTTAATTTTCTTCCTGTCATTACCAGCGCTGCGATTTTGGCTAATTGAACTCCGGTTGCTTTCGAGACGAAAGGAACGGTTCGTGAAGCGCGTGGATTCACTTCCAGCACATAAACAATATCGTCTTTGATAGCGAATTGAATGTTCATTAATCCGACGACTTTCAGTGCTGTCGCTAACTGTCGCGTATATTTTCGCATGGTCTCAAGATGATCTTGTTTGACCATGTACGGGGGCAAAACAGAAGAAGAATCGCCCGAATGAATTCCGGCTTCTTCGATGTGTTCCTGAATTCCGGCGATGACGCAACGTTCTCCATCGGCGAGCGCATCTACGTCAACTTCAAACGCATCTTCGAGAAAGCGATCAATCAGAATCGGCTTTTCGGGCGAAGCGTCTACGGCGGATTTCATGTACTGTTCAAGGCTGGTTTCGTCATACACGATCATCATCGCACGTCCGCCCAGCACGTAACTGGGGCGCACCAGTACCGGATAGCCGATACCAGCGGCGATATGCTTGGCTTCGTCTACAGACACAGCAGTCCCGTTGACAGGCTGCGGGATGCGGAGTTGCGTAATTAATTTTCCAAATCGTTTACGGTCTTCGGCGAGGTCAATGGATTCAGGCGAAGTGCCGATGATCGGGACTCCGGCTTCGTGTAACCGCATTGCTAAATTCAATGGTGTTTGTCCGCCGAACTGCACAATGACGCCTTTCGGTTTTTCCAGCTCAACAATATTCATCACGTCTTCAAACGTGAGAGGTTCAAAATACAAGCGATCACTGGTGTCATAATCCGTCGAAACAGTCTCAGGATTACAATTTACCATAATCGTTTCATACCCGTTTTCATTGAGGGCAAACGCTGCGTGGCAACAACAATAGTCAAATTCGATACCTTGCCCGATGCGATTCGGGCCGGAGCCAAGTATCATAATTTTGTCTTTATTCGACGGCGCGGCCTCGCATTCTTCTTCGTAGGTGGAATACAAATAAGGCGTGTCGGATTCAAATTCCGCTCCGCAGGTGTCAACTCGTTTGTAAACCGGAACGACTTTTAATTCTTTTCGTTTGGCGCGAAGTTCGTTTTCTGTTCCGCCTAATAAATCCGCTAATCGCGCATCAGAAAATCCATA
>JAYVRW010000386.1:0-41390 GCA_043775925.1 Blastocatellia bacterium | reverse complement strand
CCAGAGCGATGGTGATTAAGATGCGTTTCATAATACGATTCTCCTTGTTGGGTTAGGGGCTGCTTGCACAGCACGGTTGATTGGTTACTAATTTTGGCGCGTTATTAACTGGGGGATGCCTTCAATCACGCTGACAATGGAAGATGTAGACGTGATGGGATTGAGTTGAAAACCTGCTTGTTCCAAAAGGGACTTACGATTGTCTATTTCTTGAAATAAGCCATGACTGGCGAGAAAACGCATAATGCGATAAAGCGAACGTTCAGGCGTTCCCGTCGCGCTGGCAAGCGACTCAACCGATTGTGGCGAGCCAGGTTCGGCAATGGTGCTTAGGGCACGGCTGAGTGCGGCGCCCATGCAGGTGAGTTGTTCAGTTTCTGCTTGTGCCATCTTATTTTTCTCCTGCGTTATCACGGCCTGACGAAGATGACCTCATCTGAAACGAGCTGCCAGTTGCCGTTTCATTAGATTGCTCTTATTTGTTTTGAACTGCGAGTTGATATTCGCGTTCATGGGAGAAGGGGGAATTCGCGTGCGAAAGTGTTCACGAATATAAAAACAAATTCAGATGTGATGAGATTCTCTAAATAACACTATTACCTCATTAATAGATACTTTAAAATAATTTTTGATCATTTTAAAGTTGACTCGGCACTAAAATTTGATTTAGTATGCCTCTGATAATTAACAGTCATCCTCACATATCCGGCAACACCTAGTGGTGACTTTATATCAAGTAAGTGTCCAGGTCAGCTTTTTGTCCTGTCCGGTATCCCCAATTCTTTTTCAGAGTGCCCAGACAATGCAATAACGGCAGTTTCAGCTTACTCTCATCGTAACAAATAAGGCGTTCCTTTATGCTTACCATGACTATGTGAGCTAGAAAAAAGATGCTGTTCCATACTCTGATCTGAGAATCTGCCTTTATTAATAATTTCTATCTACTATCACTGGGGTCTCGCAGTTTTTCCAAGCTGCTGGATAATTGCCTTTTTTAATATTCTCTGAGCGACGGTTAGGAGTCTAAGCGCAAGCTTTGATTCACAGCTCCTGATTATCGAGTGCTCCGCTCGAAGGTTACGAACCGAAACACACATCCTCAGGTAATTCCTGAGAGAGGGGAATGAACAATGCACACCTCACACAAACTCACACCTATTCTTTTGACACTATTTGTGCTCATCGTTTGCACTACCGCTTCGATGGCACAACCGAATACACCAGGTATTCCCAGTGATATGAAACAAGGATCACTCCTGTTTTATAATATTTACACTTCAAGTATTGGCGATGCTTCGCAAAATACACGACTCAACATCACCAATACGAATCCCACTAAATCAGTTAACGTCCATCTTTTCTTTGTCCGAAATTTTGACTGCACTATCGCAGACACTTATGTCTGTTTGACCGCTAATCAAACTTTTTCGTTCTTGGCTTCAGAATATGATCCCGGCGAAACTGGGTTCATCTTTGGAGTTGCAACTGATGATAATGGATGTCCCATCAATTTTAATTACTTGATTGGCGATCTTTACACGAAGAGTTATTTTGGGACAACCAGCTACTTCCAAGCCAATTTAGGGGCAGTCGCTTTTGCAGCACAAAATATCTGGGATGGAGCAAATTATGTTGCCTGGACACCTGGTGCATCAGCAGCGCTCTTCAACAACAATATGCTCTGTGCTATTGCATTTGGTCTTTATCACGACATAACCAATCCAACCATTTGCCATGCCTTGTATGACAAAGTGCCTTGCCAACTCGCTGTTGATAATATCCAGAGCGAAGCGGATGGCAATACTACGTTGCTAATCCTCCACTCCATGCAAGGTAAACCCGAACAAGCTGGTTCAATCGGCATAATTATGGGACAGGTCTTTGATGATAATGAGAAAGGCTATAGTTATCAGGCAAGTTCAACTGGTTGCCTGTGGACAAGAGTCATCAACAAGGCTTTCATCCGTGTTCCAACTGGCATTGACAAAGTCATTTCCAAGGGTCACACCGGATGGATGTACTTCCAATCACCCAATGGTGGAAGCACTGGCGTCCCCGATCTGGGCTTACTTGGAGCCACTATTGTCAGCAATGGCAAATATGAGGCCTTCAACGGTGGTCACAACCTGCACATGACACGATTTAAGGATAATCGCGGTTTTGCGATCCCGGTCTTTCCGAGTGGTGTAGCTTGCTCTGGCATTGCACCAGTAATCGAAACGCCACAAATTCCTTAACGATTTCTATTCTAAAATCTTTTTTTACTTAAAGATAACCGGAAACAGATGCTCTCTGTTTCCGGATTTTTATTTTTTCCCCTCCGTTTTCTGAAATCCAACCTCAATTAACAGTCTTTATAGTCCGTCACTGGAGTCTAAGAACGAACCGACCCGAATGCTCAGGTCTGGCTTCTCTCGAAGGCTTACCACTAAGACTAAATTAAACCCTCAGGTAATTCCTGAGAGAGGGGATTTTCACCATGACCTCACACAAACTCACACACACCTTTTTAACGCTTTTGGCGCTGATTATTTGCGCGACAGCTTCAATGGCTCAAGGTCCTGTAGAACCTGGAGTTGCCAGTGACCAGAAACAGGGATCACTCCTGTTCTACAATGTCTACACCTCAAGCATTGGCGATGCTTCGCAGAATACGCGACTCAACATCACCAATACCAATCACACTTCTTCGGTTAACGTTCATCTGTTTTTTATCCGAAGCATTGATTGCACCATCGCAGATACTTATCTCTGCCTGACGGCGAATCAAACATTTTCGTTTTTGGCTTCTGAGTATGATCCGGGCGAAACCGGCTTCATTTTCGGAGTCGCCACAGATGACAATGGCTCACCAATCAACTTCAACTATTTGATTGGCGATTCATACGTGAAGAGCTACTTCGGAACCAGCAACTACTTCCAAGCCAATTTAGGCGCAGAAGCTTTTGCGGCGCAAAACAAATGGACTGGTACAGCGTATCAAAAATGGAACGCAGGCGAAGCAGCACCTCTCTTTGCCGATAACATGCTGTGCGCCATTGCATTTGGCCTGTATCACGATACCAGCAGTGCCGCCGCCGAGCTGACACCACACGCTCTATATGACCGTGTTCCCGTCACGCTGGCGGTTGATAACATCCAGAGCGAAGCCGATGGCAATGCTACGTTGTTAATCCTGCACTCCATGCAAGGTAAACCTGACAAAGCTGGCGTTATTGGGACGATTGCCGGTCAAGTCTTCGACGATGTAGAAAGAGGCTACAGTTTCCAAACTTCAGGTCTCAACTGCTTCTCAGCAAGACTGATTAACAGGTCTTTCATCCGCATCCCAACGGGAATTGACAAAGTTATTCCAAAAGGAAAAACCGGATGGACGTACTTCACTTCACCCAACAACGGTGGTGGTCTGGCTGAACTCGGCTTGCTCGGTTCAAGCATTGTCAGCAATGGCAAAAATGACGGAAGCGCTTTCAACGGTGGACATAATCTTCATCAGATTCGTGTCAAAGATAATCGTGGTTTCGCTATTCCGGTCTTTCCGAGTGGCGTGGCTTGCGCTCCAGTCATGATTTACTAATCAAACTGTTTACGTAAGATTCCAGCTCGGAAGTTGATAACTCAACTTCCGAGCTTTTTCTATTTTGATTCGCATCAATTACCCCAGGCTCATCTACACACCTTCTGAAATCCTAATCCTGCTCGACTTTAGCAACCGATTCGGTAGAATGAACATCAGTCTTCAAACTGAATTTTCGGAGGGAATCACGATGCAGGATTTTGAAATTCTTGGACAATTTTATCTCGGCAAAAAATACGATCTAAAAAAACAGGCTTCTTCAGACGACCTGATTCTTTACGATTCAAAAGATATGGTTACGCACGCCGTTTGTGTCGGCATGACCGGCAGCGGCAAAACCGGATTATGCCTCAACGTGCTTGAAGAAGCGGCGATGGATTCCGTGCCTGTCATTGCGATTGATCCAAAAGGTGATCTGGCAAATTTGCTGCTGACCTTTCCTGATCTCGCACCAAGTGATTTTGAGCCATGGATCAACGAAGATGATGCGCGTCGCAAAGGTCTGAGCGCTTCGGAATTTGCCGCGCAACAAGCAGAACTTTGGAGAAACGGTCTGGCAAAATGGGGACAGGATGGCGAGCGGATTCGCAAGCTGAGAGAGACTGCTGAGTTTGCGATTTATACGCCAGGCAGCAGCGCGGGCATTCAGCTTTCGATTATGAAATCCTTCACCGTGCCGCCGCCGGAAATTATGGAAGATGGCGAATTGTTGCGCGAACGAATCAGCACTACCGTGACAAGCCTGCTCGGTTTGCTCGGCATCGAAGCCGACCCCATTCGCAGCCGTGAACATATTCTGCTTTCGACGATCATTAATACCTGCTGGCAAAACGGCAAAGACCTCGACCTCGCCGCCCTGATTCAACAAATTCAGCAACCGCCATTTACGAAAATCGGCGTGATGGATATTGAGTCTTTTTATCCCGGCAAAGAACGCTTTGAGCTGGCGATGTCCATTAACAATTTGCTGGCTTCGCCGGGCTTCAGTTCATGGATGGAAGGCGAACCACTCGACATCAATAATTTACTTTACACGCCAAGCGGTAAACCGAAAATTTCGATTATTTCCATTGCTCATCTAAACGACGCCGAACGAATGTTTATGGTGTCTTTGCTGCTCAATCAGGTATTGGGATGGATGCGGCAACAGTCGGGAACTACGAGCTTGCGAGCGATGTTGTACATGGATGAAATCTTTGGATATTTCCCGCCCGTCGCCAATCCTCCCTCAAAACAACCACTGCTCACGCTGCTGAAACAGGCGCGCGCTTTTGGTTTGGGAATTATGCTCGCCACGCAAAATCCGGTGGATTTAGATTACAAAGGATTAGGCAATACGGGAACTTGGTTTATCGGACGTTTGCAAACTGAACGCGACAAAGCGCGTGTCCTGGAAGGTCTGGAAGGCGCATCCGCCAGCGCCGGAATGAAATTTGATCGCGGTGCAATGGAAGAAACTCTTTCCGGTTTAGGCAACCGAATTTTCCTGATGAATAACGTTCACAACGACGCACCCGTAGTTTTTGAGACACGCTGGGCGATGTCATATTTGCGTGGGCCGCTGACCCGCAATCAAATCAAACAACTCACCGATCCCGTCAGAGATCAATTGCAAGGCGTCCCCATGGTTGCAGCCAAAGCTGCGCCAACTGCCGGAACAAAAAAAGGTACAACGACGACTGCCGCGAGTGCAGGCGCACGTCCATTACTTGCTTCCGATGTGACGCAATATTTTTTACCAGTCAGATCAAACGCGCCGGATGAAGGCTGCGCATTGATTTATTCGCCAATGGTAGTCGGCGCGACGGACATTCATTTTGTTGACACGAAGACCGCGATTGATCATTCGCAGGCGGCAACATTTATTGCCACCATTACAGACAATCCTGTTCCCGTAGACTGGTCGGAAGCCGCTGAAATCAGTGTTGATCCGAATGATTTGGAAACTGAGCCAAATGATGCCGGACAATTCGCTGACGTACCGTCAATCGCGGGCAAAGCCAAAAGCTTTGATAAATGGGGCAAAGACCTGCTTGATTTCATTTATCGCAATCGCACGATTGATTTACTGTACAGCGAATACCACGAAATTTATTCCAACGCGGATGAATCCGAACGTGATTTTCGCGTGCGCTTAAATCAACTGGTACGCGAATCCCGCGACTCCGAAGTCGAAAACCTGCGGCAAAAATATGCCGATGATTTTGCGCGCCTGGATGAACGATTGCGTCGCGCTCAACAAACAATGGAGCGCGAAGCACAGGAAGCACAGTCAGCGAAAATGCAAGGCTGGCTTTCGATTGGATCATCGTTGCTCGGCGCGTTTATGGGCAACAAAGTTGTCAGCTCTACCAACCTCCGACGTGGAGCCAGCGCGATCAGCAGCATGGCACGCGCTTCAAAACAATCCGGCGATGTCGGGCGAGCCGAAGAAACGGTCGAATCAATCAACGCACAAATTGAAGAATTGAATACACAATTTCAAACGGAAACCAACGCCTTGAAAGCGCAAAGTGATCCGAGTACGGAACGACTCGAAACCGTTTCCTGTAAACCAAAAAAGAAAGACATCAACTTGAAAGTAGTCGCACTGGCGTGGACACCGCATTGGCAAGATGAACGCGGCGACTTAACAGAAGCTTATTAATTTGAGCTGCTCGCCTCAAAACTCAAAACCCGAAACTAACTTTTATGAAACATAAAATTACCTTAATTCCCGGCGACGGCATTGGCACTGAAATTACGGCGGCAGTCGTCCGCATCATCGAAGCTTCCGGCGTAGACATTCACTGGGATAGCTTTGTCGCAGGCGCAGAAGCGTTGACTCGCTACGGCGATCCATTGCCGGAAACGGTGCTTGATTCCATCCGGGAAAATCGTGTCGCGCTCAAGGGGCCGTTGACGACTCCCGTAGGCAAAGGCTTTGCCAGCGTCAACGTCCGGTTGCGCAAAACGCTTGATCTTTACGCGAACCTGCGTCCGGTGCGAACGATCCCTGGAATCAAAACTCCATTCGGTGATCTGAACCTGGTTGTCATCCGCGAAAACACCGAAGATTTATATTCAGGGATCGAACACGTAGTCGTGCCCGGCGTCGTCGAAAGCATCAAAATCATCACCGAAAAAGCTTCGACGCGGATTGCGAAATTTGCCTTTGATTATGCGAAAAAAGAAGGGCGCAAAAGAATCACTGCTGTTCACAAAGCGAACATCATGAAATTGTCAGATGGATTATTTCTGGATTGCTTCCGCGCCGTCGCCGAACAAAATCCTGAGATTACCGCCGATGATAAAATCGTAGACAACTGCTGCATGCAACTCGTGATGCGACCACAGCAATTCGATATGCTACTGCTTGAAAATTTGTACGGCGACATCGTTTCCGATTTGGCAGCCGGTTTGGTCGGAGGCTTAGGCATCGTCCCCGGAGCCAATATCGGCGAGCTTGGCGCAGTGTTTGAAGCCGTCCACGGCTCCGCGCCCGACATTGCCGGGATGGGCATTGCGAACCCGACGGCGATGCTGCAATCAGGAATTTTAATGCTCCGCTACCTCAACGAACGCGACGCCGCAGAACTGATCGAAAAAGCCTTATTTTACACGCTCGATCAGAAGGCAATACGGACGAAAGATTTAGGCGGTACAGCCAGTACAATGGAATTTACTGAGGCGGTGGTGGCTTCGATGAAGGAAATTTCTTAAACTGGAATAGCTAATCGTTGTGATTGTGAGCGTAAATTTTTTGCTGATTCCACCAGATCAGGCCACCAATAAAGAAGTTCCCCAAACTTGAATACGATTCGTTGGGAAAGCTGTCGTGCTTCTTCCACACTTCGATTCCTCATTAACTCTTCCGGTATAATGTATTCATTTTTTATTATCGCATCATGTAAGTAGTCCTGTATTTTCCTTAAGTCATCAGCCCAATAATCAGGTGTCTCGCGGTGATAGCGCAGATGATTTTCGACAAGCGATATGAACCCGCTTTTTGAGTTCCAGAGATTGATTCGGATAAGTTCTTCAAAATCTGCGATCCCCAATTCTCCCACTTCCATCAAATATTTCCCTAACTTTTGTAGTTTGCCTTTTCCGTCTACTGTGTTGGGAAGAAAGCTGAAAGAATTGGTACAAGCAACAATGATCCCAATCATAGGAATATGAACGGCATTTTTCCAAAGACTGTCAACTGCATAAGCTCTCGGTTCCATTGGAGCATGCAAGACTGCCCAGGGTAAATGAGCAACGTAATCACCTCCAAAACAACGACGTAATATCACCCCGAACAAACCATCCGCCCCTCTAAATGTTGGCAAAAAAGGCGGGAGCAACTCACGATTGTCATAGCCAATCGCTGCGGTCTGAAAATCCCAGAGGTTTTCGGTAATGGTATTTTTCCTAACCAGCTTGAGCATTTCGCGGCTAACACAGGCTGAACGATACTTTTCTTCCGACTCCACCAAACGCTGATGCGAATCACCTTTCAAGAGCAAATGCGCTATCGGAGAATCAAAACCTGAGTCGCCAATTAGTCCGTTAATTGTGACCGCAACCTTACAAGAACCTAGGCTCAGTCCGCGAATAAATTGCGAGCTAACACGATCAAGTGATGGCTGACCAAAGCGAGAGAGGCAATTACCTATACTTTGCCCCAATAGTTTTTCGTGGGATTCCAGAAAATCTTGCTTGTCAAATCTTGCTCCCTTCAGTGTGGCTTCATGATCGGGAAAGAACCAGTATTCGGTTGCCTCACTACTCGACTCAAGCCCTAATCCATCTTGGTGATTGGGGGAAGATGTAAGCTGGCATACGGTGTCGTCATCAACACCAATCATCAAATCACCCGCCGTGTGAAGTAACAGGGCGTTTCGATTTGCACCTATTGAGATTCCAATTTGCTCTGGATCAAAGAGCGCAAAATTAATAACTTCGGACGGAACCTCACAATTGTGCGCCAAAGTTTTCGCAAACTCTTGCTTTTCCTCTAAGCCAGCATAATAGAGCTTTAGCCTATACTTATTCGCTAACTCCCGAAGCATCGCACGGGTTTCACTTCTGGCTTCTTGCTCCGGTGTATCATCCATCACGACAAAGTCATTATGGCGTTGAAATTGCTGACTATTTTCTAAGTAACTAATCAAGCATTGTTTCAGGCTTGCTGGGCGACTTCGCGTAACAACACCAATGGAAGTAATTTCCGGCACAGAATCGGCGGTAATAGATAGTTGTTGTTGGCAAAGCTTGAGAATCTCTTGATCAGAGATAAGGAGTCCTGCGTTTACAAATTCTGTTAACTGCTCTTTGATTGATTCAATCCAGAGTCTGTCAGAGCCGCCAGTTGAGGGAGCCAGCGAGCGTTGATATTCGTATGCATGTTCGTCAACCGTTTGTAGCTGACGACAACGGTTCAGAAGTTCCGCCGCTTCAGACGAAAGTAGCTGAGCGGCGCGATTGAGTTTGTTATATGCCAGATGGTACTGATTATCAAAAGGCATGGTGATAAGATCATTACAACAATAGCGCAGCGTTTCGATTTGGGATTGCAGCTCTGGGAATGACCCTTTCACTAATTGTTGTTCGGAATTCTTGCCACGAGACCAGAACTTCATAATAGAAATCCCACAAAAAATGTAGCGATAGAAGTAAGGTATTTACGGATAAATAAACTCCTATCGCTATGCAATTTGTTACTCAATTAATATAGCGAAAATGCGCTACACGGAAAATTTATATGACTTGGATGATTGATAATTACCAGCACCCTGCATAACCACCATAACTACTTCCCAAATAGTTACACTGGGTATAGTTGTAATTACAGTCATAAGAATCAATCATGTAGTAGTAAGGTGTGCAAACATATCCGCCGCCACCGCCACCGCCGCCTGGTGGATTAGAGGGTGGCGTAGAGCAAGGAGAAGGGCGTGTTTCTGTACGATCTGCACCCTCTTGTCCAGACATGGTATGAGTTTTACCTGGAACTGGAATAGTAATTGGCGAAAGGGGTGGCGTAACATTCAGAGTGCAGTCGGTGTCGCTGACACTACATACCATATCTTTTACTTCCATTGTAACATTTCCATCATCATCGCTCAGTGGCACACCAAAACTTGGCCATACTCCTTTACTCTTTTGGTCAAAACAATACGCTATCGGTGCTGGCTTACAATCCTCGCAAACGTCACAACATGAACCAGTTCCTTTTAGCGTCACCACTTCTGTTTTCCCAGGCCAAGTCACAATTACATTCTGTTCTTTGGTCAAAGGATTTGGGCAAGGCCCTCCGAGAACTGGTGGTAGTATTTCAAAATTAGCCTTGCAACTTTCCGCTTTAGCAGTGGGTACATGAACAATGGAAATTGAAACTATGACCATTACAAGTCGTAGAAACTGAAAAAAACCAATTATATTTTTTCTCATAACAAAAGAACCTCCTTTAGAATCCCAACTTGAATCCAAGCAATAAATTAGAGCCTGGTTTTTCTATCATTATATTTGAGTTCTAGATCAGTAAGCTTTGACCAAAAATTATTTAATCCAAAAACACCATCAGAATTGAGTGTTTCACGTAGTTGGTTAACTTCTGAGACAATGTCTGCTTTTCTTGTCTGTAGCGCGTACTTCAGACTTAAAGACTCTTTACGATTTTTAGCAATCAAATCTTTTTGGTACTCAGCAGTGGGTGACATTGGAAGGCTATAGGCAAATGCTGCTAACTGTTCCAGTTCTGGAACGACAACTCGACTGATAAAATCTGGATCACGTTTGGCTGATTTTAATTCTTTACTGATGGTCTTTTCCAATTTACGGATTAATTTTGCTACCTCTGGATGCCACCGCTTCATTTGTTCCTTTAATCCCTGTCTATTGTCGAAAACATCTTCCACCTGTGTTTTGTCTCCATCAGTGGAAAGGTCTTCAAAGACTACCGCACGAATTGTGATGTCTGCTTGCTCAATTGAGGATGGAGCAAAGAGCTTGATTTCTTCACTCACGATTTCACCTGGGCGAATAATGCGCATCTCAGGTCTCTCCGCTGCCCATTTATCCACTCGGCGAAAACCTCTATCGGCTGAATAAGCAAAGGCTGTAATGTTTTTGTCGTAACCATTTTTCAATTTCAGATAAACCCGTTGTCCATTCGCTTCTTGCTCAGTTCTAAATTCAATGACCTGAAATTTTTTCGTCAGGTTTTTCACTGCTACAGGTTTTCCTTGAAAGTAATTGGCAGTAGTACCTGAAACTCTATTCCAACGCTCTCCTGTAAAGAAAAGCGCACTTATTAATATGACCCCACCAGCCAATAATAATATTGGCTTGCGGAGTTGTGTCACAGAACTTCTCATATGCCGTTCCTCCTAAATTTGTTTTTTGTCGACTGTCGATGGAAGTGTCACATGGCTCCAATTATGACATCACTAAAACAGACTGATACGGTGATGTGTTGCTGATGATTCAATTCAAGACTGGAGACAAATAGCAACTAAGTATACAAGAGAGCATTTTTTTTTGTGCGTGTCAAGAGTTTTTTTAGCGAATTAACGCATAGTGAGTAGTCGAACCTTCGCAGTCAACAATAAGTACAGTAAAGATTTAAGTAAATATTGCTCAAAGGCACTTCTTACACACCAAACTATGCAATTCTTACCATAAATCACTAATTTCCCCTTTCTGTGAAATATGAGCCGCTTCGTTTCAAGTTATACTTATCATTGCCATTTTTCAGCCTTTATCAGCTAATGGCATAGGTTTTGCCTTACAAACAGCACCTCAAATGTTCTCAGAAAAATAAATCCCACTATCAACTTGGAGTAGCAAATTCGTGCGCTGTTCTTAATTAGTCGGGTATTTTTCAGGTGTGCATTTAGAGGATTCCTCGCCTGCGAATAATTCGTAGCTCTAATTTTAAGACTGTGTGGCAGATAGTTCAGCCCTCAGTTCAATTAGTAAAATTAACCAGGAGAAGAGATTATGAAAAACTTTACTTTGGCTTTTGTGGGATGGGTTATGATGATTTTTGCCGGAGTGGCATTAACCTACGCACAGGATATTTCAATCAGTTCGATAGTCATTCAGGACGGTGCGATGAAGGCGCAAGCCGGAAAAGTCGTGACTGTCGACACGGCGAAAAATGAATTAGCGGTCAAGGATGATAAAGGCGCAGAAAAAATGATGGCCGTTAGTCCTGATACAAAAATCATGAAAGAAGGAAAGGAAGTCGCGCTAGCAGATGTCAAGGCTGGTGATCAGGTTATGTACGAGTTAGATGGTTCATTTAATCCGCCTGTGGCTAAATCATTAACCATTATGTCAGCGAAACCCGCTAAACCCTAAAACCCTTGATTTTATTGGCTCGCAGAGTCTATGGAGTGCTGTGGCTCGACACAGCTTTGCGTTCGTAGCTGTAAAATTTAAGGTTGACCTTGAATCTTAAAGAGCGAAAACAAAAGCTGCGCCGAGCCGCAGCACTCCATATTTACTTCTGCTGGTCGCGTTCCATCTGCCGATACGCAGAAACTGCCTTTTCGTGATCGGCTCCGTTGGTGGTGAAGACGTGCGATCCATCGCGCTTCACGCCGTCAACGACAAAAAATAAATAATCTGTCTTCGCCGGATTCAGCGCCGCTTCAATCGCACGTTTCCCTGCGGAAGCAATTGGGCCGGGCGGCATCCCTGGATATTTGTAGGTGTTGTAAGGCGATTCACGGTCAAGGTCGCTTTGGTAAATCTTGCCATTCCATTTATATTTTCCTGCCAGAATTGCTCCGTAAATTACCGTCGGATCGCAGGCCAGATTCATCTTCAGCTTCAGACGTTTATGGTACACCTGAGAAATTAATTCCCGGTCTTTATCAACCTTCGCTTCTTTCTCGACCAGTGAAGCCATCGTAATTGCTTGCCTGGTGTTCATCCCCAACGCGCTGGCTTTGCTTTGCAATTCGCTGGTGTAGACCTTGCGGAATCGCTTGACCATGGCTTCGATTAATTGCGCACGCGTCGTCGTCGTTGTGTATTCATACGTGTCAGGAAAAAGATAACCTTCTAAATCTGTCGCCTTTGGATCAAGGTCTGAAATCAATTTCACATTTTTGAAAAGTGGTAACAATTCGTCTCGATTGGCAGGCGCAGGTTCTTTCATTCCCAGCAATGGAGCCGCTAATTTATCGGCAATTTCCCATTGATTGTAGCCTTCAGGAATCGTGACTTTGCGCGTGGCTACATCTGCACGCACGAGCTTGTCAATGACCTGCAACGGAGTAATCGGCGAATCAAATTGATAGTCTCCGGTCTTGAGAACTTTGCCGCGTCCAAATGTTTTTAGCCACCACGAAACGGCAGTCGAATTACTAATCACGCCTTCCTGATGAAGCTTCGATAAAATAAAACTGGTGCTGCTTTTCGGCGGAATCGTAATCACTTTTTCGGTTGCAGTATGTGTATGCGGAGTTTTGATAGCGCTGTTCAGCCAGAAGGCAGTTCCGCCAATGAGGACCATCAGAAACGCTAAAATCCCAAGTAATAATTTTTTATGTGTTGATGTTATTTGCATGTTCTTCAAGTAAGACAGGCGTCCCGCGTGTCTTGTTTATTTTGGACTGGCGAGACGCCTATCCTACCTGCTTAGGTAATCCTGTAAAATTATTGCCGCCGCGTATTCATCGGATTTTTCTTTGCGTTTTTTCATGTCAAAACCAAGCTCGCGCATGACTTCTTCCGCTTCACGTGAAGTTAATCTTTCGTCTTGTGCAATGATTGGAATTGAAATTATTTTTTTTAATTCGACGATGAATGTATTCACCCGTTCAGCGGCATCGCCAAAACTGCCGTCTAAACTCAGCGGTAATCCTACCACTAATTCAGCGACTTCGTATTCTTCGATCAGGTTTTGCAGGTGAGTAATGATTTGATGGCGGCTTTGTTTATTGCGGCGAATCGTCGTCAATGGTCGCACGGTAAGGCGCAATTCATCAGAAATCGCTACGCCAATCGCCTTGGAGCCGTAATCAATCGCCATGATTCTCATGCTGCTAAAAACCCCGCCGAAGCTCCCACCCACGTTTTATTTTTATTGAAATCAACGCCCATCATCGCACCTTTGCTCATTCGTACTAATAACATTGTTGGCGTCGGTTCTGCGTCTTCATCAGGCCACACGAACATGACGCGGATTTCAACTTTCGCCGGATCGTCAGGAGTTTGAATCACAGGATCGTAATTGATTTTTTCCTGCAATAAATAATCAGCGCGTTCGGCTTCAGAAATTGCATCAAGATCAGCCGGAGTCACATTAATTTTCACGCCGCTACCAGCAAATGAAAAAAGCGGTTTGAGGACAAAATTTTCCAGGTCTTTCGGGTACGTCTCAAGCTGATTTAGAAACCACGAACGCGGAACTGAAGGATGATTAAGAAACGGCAACGAAAATTTACTGAGTCGGAAAAACCAGTTCGGATGCCCGGCCCATTCAACTTCTAATTCATCGCGGTAGTCAAAATTGAACTTCACATTTTTTTGGATCAGCTCATCTACAATTACGCGATTATAAATTCTTTTAATATGAATTTCTTTGCCATTGGCTGAATAAAAAAGCTGTTTTCCGCGCTTGACGATGCGGCTAATGTCTACGGCTTTGACACCAAATACCTGTTCAGTCAACGTAAAATCCGGGCGCGTTTTTTGCAGTTCCGGTTCGATTTCCATCAAGATCACTTCTTCAGATGAATGCTGCCCGCAGATGGCGCGACGCAGCAGTTCCAGATAACTTTCTTCATTCAAATCACCGAGTAAATATTTTTCTTCAATGCCAAAATATTTCTGGTAGCCTTGCGATAATTTCATCTGAAACATGTGCATCGAAGCGCAGCCTTGCAGCTCTATCAGCTTCGGCGTGAGCTGACCATTCTCATCACGAGTCACCGCAAAATCAGTCTGAATAAACGTCGGATGCGAAGTTTCATTCGGAGCAAAATATTGCGTGGGAACGGCTCTGTCAGATTGGTTAAGATAATTTTTATTGAGCAACTGAGAATTGATGGCGACGGCGGATTCAACCAAGGAATGCCACAATTCAGAAGGCAGGAAAACCGGAGTTTCACTAATTCGAAATTCAACCTGATGACCAATCGTTTGTTCCAACGAAGTCACCAGTGCTTCATAATTGGCTTGGGAACTTGCCGCGTTGAACTTCTCACGAAAAGGCGAAATCACAGTCTCTCCAAATAAATAGCAATAGAAATTGAAGAGACTGACGGTAGCACAGCCTATTAACTACAGGCAAATTACTAAAGCTGACAGCGAGCCTAATACACTTTAAAATTAAACGTCAGATTCAGCCGCACACTCACGGCAACACCTTTGCGAATGGCTGGGCGGAATTTGATTTTACGCGCTGCCTCAATCGAACTTTCCGTCAAACCGTACGGAAGCCCCTGCATCGTTTGAATATTGTGAAGACGATTATCAGCACCGAAAACTACGCTGAGAATAACTATCCCTTCCGTATGATTTTGGCGTGCTTCCTCAGTATAACCAGCTCGACCCCGAGACAGGATGGTGGGCATCAAACTGTTAGTTGCTTCAACAATTTCTCCGGTTAATTCTGTGTCGCTTCCCTTCCCAGGATTCGCGCTATTCTTCAATCCTCCGCCTCTTGCTGCATTGCCACTGCCAGAATTATTTTCAGATCCCAAGCCATAACCAGCGCCGATTCCGTTCCCAGCTCCCGTGCCTCGGTTTTCACCGATTCCAGCATTTTTGCCGGAGCCGCTGGCAAGCGGTGCGTCCGTATTTTCAGGAACGCCGATTTGTCCGCTGGAATTTCTCTGGTCTCCCATCGTCGTTTCAGGGATTTTCAACGAAGCATCATTTTTTGGCGACCTTGGATTCGGCATTAAGATTTGCTGCGAGGGCAAGCTTTGCGGAGCTTTTCCCTGATTAGGCTTTAGCTCATTTCTGCCGCCACCGCCGCCGCCTTGCGTTGGTTCATCTTTTATTTTATCGCCGCCAATTACGCCGCCTTTACCTTTCAACGCATAATCCGGTGGATTCTGCGGAAGCGTTGCCGTTGGCGTCGGAAGAATTAATCGTGTCAGCTCATACGCCTTTAAAATCTGAGGATTTTCTTTATTCGTAATTCTCAACCCGCCTGCAATAATTAACGTCGCAAAAGCCAGTATGTATGTTGCCATCGCCATCGCAGTGCCTTTGCGAAGCGTCCGGCGTCGCGCAAAATTCACTGGCTCACCGCGTAACAAATCAGCAATATATCCAGCCGGATCATGACGAAAAGCCTGCCAGTGATAGCTCAGCTCTCGCGCAAACCTCTGCCATAAATTTTCATCGGGTAATAACAATCGTAATTCGTGCGGAGCCGCTGCAAACGAGTAGGCCAAATCAACATCGTAGGTAGCTTTGAATCTGGTCAGCGCACAATTCGCCGCAAAAGCATCGGTGCGCAATTCATGCGGCAATGGAGAAAGCCCCGCAAACAAGGCTCCGAGCGTCTGGCTTCGTGCCGACATCTGTTCGGAGCGGTGATGACAATCAACACACAGGCTCAGGTGGCGCTCCACCGACAGCAGTTCATACTCGGTCAATTCACCGTCCTGATGTGCCCGTAAAATTCCTTCGTCAAGACAAAACATATCTATTGCAATGCTCCGTACAGCTCACGAAAACGCTTCTCGAATTCAGCTTCCGCACGAGCCAGTAAGGTGCCGATGGAGGAGGCTTTGACAGCAAAGATTTCGGCTAGTTCCTGATACGTCAATCCACTTTGACGCAATAACAACAGTTGCGATTGAGCGGGTTTCATGACCGCTAACACGGAATGGACACGCCTGCGTTTTTCATCCCGAATGACATCCGATAAAGGGTCTTCGCTGGTTCGCTCTGATTGATCCAGCGCGGCGGCCTGTTCATATTTTTTGCGCCGCGCCGAAGCCCGCAAAGCGTCAATTCCCAGCCGCGTGGCTGTTCGATAAAGCCAGCCGCCAAGATTGTGATCCCGATCTGCGGGCAACGGCTGGCGATAAATTTTCCAGAATACGTCTCCGGCTAATTCTTCGGCTTGCGCACGATCCCCAACTAAACGAAAAAGAACGGCAACGATGCGCCCGTAATGCTCAAGAAAAACGCGCTCGAATTCTGATTCAGCCCAGGCTTCGTGGCACAATTCCACTTTGCCTTCTTCAGTCGGTGAAAAAGGTGGAGCGGTGACAAATCCTTCCCTGATTTTTTCTTCGGTGACAACCATCCAGTCGCGCTTTCTCGAACTATCGTAACCGTAATTTTCCTACAAACCTTTAAGCAATTTGCAGAATTCTATCTCTTAAACGTCTATCGTAGACTAAATGTGACAATATTTCTTAAAAAACTTTGGCGCGGAGTGGCTCAAGTGTGAGAGGAAAGAGTACCGATTTGATTATTTTCGCGCCAGCGGATTTGGAGAGATTTTTTGCAGCTTCTTTTCCGTCAGTAGAAAACCCAGAACCAGAGCCATACTTGTCGCGGCAAGCACTACTGACTGAACCATTGACTCGGGTATTATGACGCCAGCAAGTGCCGGCAAGGACCCAGCTAAAAGCCAATAAATTCGCGTCTTTAGAAAAACTAATAACCCCGCGAAACTCACCACCATCTGAGTGATAATTCTGGTGATCGGCAAGCCCAGCGGCTCCATTTCTTTATATCGTTTGAGACCTTCGATAAGAGTGGCCTCCAATCCAATCTCCCACGCAGATTTTACTAAAAATATTCCATAAAACACTAAAGCCAGAATAAAAATCCCGGTCAGAAGCGTCACCAGTGGAGGATTGAGCGATTTATACCCGGCGCGTCTCAGTTGATCTAACACAACAAAAAGTAAAAATGGAGTGACAACTACACGCAACAAGTAACGCAGTACTGTCAAAGCATAGAGTAGGCCGCCTTCGCCCAGAACATTTCCAACCGATAAAACGAACGGATCGAAGACGACCCAAATCATAATCGGAAGGAACATCGCCAACGCCCAACTAGGACTTTTATAGAACATCACGGCTGCACAAATCAGTAGGATCAATAGGGTAATTGTAATCAGCGGATATAAAGTCGGTGCCATGATTTGTCTTGCTCCAGCTTGAGCATTGGGTTCGTTTAAAAGCAGAAAGCCAATTACCTTCCAAATAAACGCCCAAGCCATCCTGGTTTTTTAGCAGATTCCTTATTTTCATCGCGGCGGGATTTGTTTTTTGGAGGCTCAATGAAGTCTCCGACTTGATAAATTTTACGTCCAGGCAATTCGACTGCTGATAGGATTCCGGTCATGTAAGCTCCGGTGTCTACGGCAATTAAATCTTCGCGTTGCCAGACTTGTCCCCATTCGCCGAAAATCTGTCCGACGATGGTGTGACCAAACACCACTAATTTTCCATCGTATTCATTAAAGAATTTTCGATTGCGTCCCCACATCAGCTCCATACTATCAGGCGAAAAACTCGGATGCAGAAACGATCCATCCGTCATTTTCGGCAAACTGGCGTGGACGTAAATTGCGTGATCGTCTTCATACCAGTGCGGCAATGATTCCATGAAAGTAATGTGTTCCTGCGGAATATTGACGTTGCCTGCCTCGTCCGTGTAACTTTTCAGGCATTCCAAACCTCCGGTCCGAAGCCAACCATCCGAAGCTTCGGAATGTGGCTTCGTCACCGAATTCAACAACATGACTTCGTGATTACCTTTGAGGATAACAACTGTTTCCGGTGCTTCCTGCTTGAGCTGTATCGAACGCTCAACCACTCCTTTGGAATTTTCGCCGCGATCTACCAGGTCGCCGATTAAAACCAGAAAGTCTACGTGCGGCTGGTAATTCATCGCCACGAGGAGTTCGTTGAATAAATCTAATTTTCCGTGAATGTCTCCGACTGCCAGTGTTCTCATAGCTCGCTGTTTCAATTCCCTTTGCAAAGTTTCTGCAAAAAGTTATATTCACTCCGACTAGGATTATAAAAAACTACCGAATCATTTCAAGCCACTGATCATGTCTTCGATATTAACACTTGCCAATTTACTGACGATCTTGCGACTGATTCTGACTCCAGTATTTGTCACTGCTTTATACTACAAAAACTTCGGCTATGCGTTAGCTATTTTCTTTGCCAGTGCAGTAACTGACGGTTTAGACGGATTAGCCGCCCGCGCCTTGAACCAAAAAACTCAACTCGGAGCGATTCTTGATCCAATGGCAGACAAATTATTGCTGGTCACAGCCTTCATCGTTTGTTCGATGCCACGATTTACGGCGTTGACTCCGATTCCGTTCTGGTTGACGGCTGCCGCCATCAGCCGCGACATTTTTATCGTCGTCGGAGCTTTGATTATTAACATGGTCACAGGCTTCAGTGGATTTCGTCCTTCGATGCCCGGCAAAATCAATACGGTCATTCAACTGGGAGCCATTACCTTCTTTTTAGTCGCAAATGCCCGAGGATGCTGCGAAACTTATTTGATCTGGGTGTATTATGTGACTTTTGGAATTACTGTATTTTCCGGTCTGCATTACGTTTTTCATGCGAACCGATTAATGACCGAACGCGAACAATGAGCGATTACGATCCACTAAATTTTAAAAATCCGTTGGAATGGATGCGCTGGATTCCGGCGGTTTGCCTTGCAGGTCTGATTATTAGTCTGCTTTTTATCGGAAGCCGCGTCATTCTCTTTCCATTACTAAGCTCACTCGCGCTGGCGTATATGTTGGAGCCATTAGTCGAAGTCTTTGAGCAACGCGGGTGGACGCGCAATTTATCCGTCCTTGCAACTTTAGCTTTAGCATTTATTATTCTGATGCTGGCTCTGATATTCGTGATCCCAAGCCTTTGGTCACAGCTCGTGAAATCATACGAACAATTGCCAAACGCACTGGAGGCCGGACACAGATTTATTGATCCGTTGATCATTCAGCTAAAAACGACCAGCCCTCCGATCTATGAATTTATTGAATCTTTACTCCTGAAGTTTCGCTCTCCCGAGCAACAGGCAGAGATGGGCGCAACACTTGGTAAATGGATTCAAGGAGGATTACTTAAATTAGTAACAGCAACTTCTTCATTGTTTGATTTATTACTAATTCCCTTTTTTGTTTTTTATTTACTCAGCGATTACCACAAAATGACCGCACGGATTGAAAGTTGGGTTCCGCCGCGCCATCGTCACAAAGTCAGCGACCTGCTCAGCCGCATCAGCGCAGTCATTTCCGCCTACGTCAGAAATCAATTAGTCATTGCACTAGCGATGGGGGTTCTCTACGCCGTTGGTTTTTCCATGCTGCGCGTCCCGTTAGCACTAACGCTGGGATTAATCTCCGGCTTGCTTAACTTTATTCCTTACGTCGGAACCCTCACCGGTCTGGTTCTCGCGGTTTCATTTAGCGCACTCGACGGAGCTGGAATTGGGCGAATCGTCGGAATTCTGGTAGTGTTCGGGCTGGTGCAAAGCGTTGAAGGTTATTATCTGACTCCGAAGTTATTGGGTGAAAAACTAAATCTGCATCCCCTCGTTGTATTGCTTGGATTAGTTGTGGGTGGAAATCTGTTTGGATTAATCGGGATCATTCTGGCTGTTCCTGTTATTGCCGCAACAAGAGTAATTCTTCGATTTCTGGAAGAGGATATTTATCAAAATTCTGCCTTTTACCGCCGAGGAACACCCGAAACTCAATCAATTCCAGACCTTTCAGACTTACCCGACTATAATAACCCCTCTTAATAGAATAACTTAGCTTCCATTTTCTAATTTAATCAAAATTCTTGACAACAACACACTCAAGTTTTATAATTTGCCTGCATTGAGCGATGCAAATTATCTTGCAATTATCTAAATTTTCGTTTCAGCATCGCTATTTTAGCGCTTTGTCAGAGAGGCTCTGACAAGTACGGAGGAAAAATGAGTAAAGTTATCGGAATTGATTTAGGCACCACAAACTCGGTTGTTGCCATTATGGAAGGCGGAGAGCCAATTGTATTAACCAATTCTGAAGGCGGAAGAACTACACCTTCAGTAGTTGGTTTTGCAAAAGACGGAAACCGTTTAGTCGGACAGGTGGCAAAGCGTCAAGCCGTCACCAATCCTGAAAATACGGTTTATTCGATCAAGCGTTTTATGGGACGCCGCTTTGATGAAGTTACAGACGAAATTAAACAAGTTCCCTACAAAGTAGTCCAGGCTTCCAACGGCGACGTTCGGGTAGACATTGATGGCAAAGAATACGCGCCACCTGAAGTCTCAGCGATGATCCTGCAAAAATTGAAGCAGGCCGCTGAAGATTATCTCGGACAAAAAGTTACACAGGCAGTCATCACAGTTCCGGCTTACTTCAATGATGCGCAACGACAAGCTACTAAAGAAGCCGGAAAAATTGCCGGACTTGAAGTTCTGCGTATTGTGAACGAACCAACCGCAGCGGCTCTTGCCTACGGATTGGATAAAAAGAAAGATGAAACCATTGCCGTTTTTGACTTCGGCGGCGGTACGTTTGACGTATCCGTGCTTGAAGTCGGTGAAGGCGTCGTCGAAGTAAAATCCACTAATGGTGACACGCATCTGGGCGGCGACGACATTGACGAACGGTTGATTCACTGGATTGGTGAAGAGTTCAAGAAGGATCAGGGCATTGATCTTTCACAAGATAAAATGGCGTTGCAGCGCCTGAAAGAAGCAGCGGAAAAAGCCAAAATTGAGCTTTCTTCAACCATGGAAACCGAAATCAACCTGCCATTCATCACCGCTGACGCTTCCGGCCCCAAGCATTTAGTGCTGAAGCTCACTCGTGCGAAATTTGAATCACTCGTTGACGATATTCTGCAACGCACGTTGGAACCTTGCCGTCAGGCCATCAAAGATGCCGGACTTGATGCCAGCAAAATTGATGAGATCGTCTTGGTTGGCGGTTCAACGCGAATTCCGAAAATTCAGCAAATGGTCAAAGATTTCTTCGGCAAAGAGCCGAATAAATCTGTCAACCCTGATGAAGTCGTAGCTATTGGCGCAGGCGTTCAGGCCGGGGTACTCGCGGGCGATGTCAAAGATTTATTGTTGCTCGACGTGACTCCGTTGTCGCTTGGCATTGAAACGCTCGGTGGAGTTTTCACCAAACTCATCGAACGCAATACAACGATTCCAACACGCAAATCAGAAGTTTTCTCGACCGCCACGGATAATCAGACTTCAGTTGAAGTTCATGTTTTACAAGGCGAACGTTCGATGGCCGGCGATAACCGGACGCTGGGTAAATTCCATTTAATCGGGATTCCTCCGGCTCCGCGTGGTATGCCGCAAGTTGAAGTGACTTTCGACATTGATGCCAACGGAATCGTTAATGTCTCGGCTCGTGATACGGGTACAGGACGCGAACAGAAAATTACCATCACAGCTTCATCGGGTTTGAGCAAAGATGAAATTGACAAAATGAAGAAAGATGCCGAAGCGCATTCAGATGAAGATCAAAAGCGTCGTGACGCCATCGAAGCCAGAAATCGCCTGGATTCGCTGATCTACAACACGGAAAAAACGATTACAGACAACCGTGAAAAAATCGCGGTCGGAGTTGTTAGTGAAACGGAAGCCGCTCTGGTCGAAGCTAAGGCTGTCACTGAAGCTGCTGATGCCGATGCCGAAGCGCTGAATGCGGCGACTGAAAAGCTGACCAAAGTCTCGCATAAAATCGCGGAATCATTGTATCAGAATGCTGCCTCGGCAGAATCAGGTGAAGCCGCTGCCGGAGCTGCCGCCGGGGATTCAGGTCAGCCGCCAGCTTCTAATAACGACGATGTTATTGATGCTGAATACATTGATGTAGATGAGAAAAAATAGGTGGTCGGTGAACGGTGGTAAGTGGTCGGTAGTCCGATCACCGATCACCGATCACCGACTTCCGACCACCAATTTATGGCACGTCAAACGCATTTTTTAAGTGACCTCGCCGCTCTCGAACAACAGATCAATCAACTGTTCGAGAGTGCGCGCCATACCAATCAACCGACGCGCAATTCGTGGTCTCCGGCAGTGGACATCTACGAAACGACGGACAGCTTCGTCTTAACCGCCGAAGTCCCAGGCGTCACCAATGAAGAAATTGATGTCAAAGTTGTAGACAATCAGTTGACCCTGCGCGGCGAAAGGCGTTGGGATCGTGACACCAGCGGCGAGCAATTTCACCGTCTCGAAAGTTCCTACGGAAAATTCGAGCGCAGCTTTAACCTCTCAGAAAGAATTGACACCGATAAAATTGCTGCCACTATCGAACAGGGAGTATTAACAGTTAAGCTGCCCAAACGCACTCCACAGGTTAAGAAAATCCCGATAGAAACTGAATAAATTCGCCTTTATTATTCGCTTATGTCTCAACGTGAAGATTATTATGGCGTCCTGGGCGTCAAGCGCGGCGCCTCCGAAGATGAAATAAAAAAGGCGTATCGGAAACTGGCGCGTAAATACCATCCTGATGTAAATCCCGGCGACAAAAGTTCCGAGGATAAATTCAAACAGGTTTCTGAAGCCTACGACATCCTTTCCGATCCCAGCAAAAAAGAAGTCTACGATAAATTCGGATCGTACTCAGAAAATCTGCGCGATGCCGCAGGACGCGGTGGTGCAAGTAGCGGCTCTGGCTTCCCTCCAGGTTTCGATTTCAGCAATTATGATTTCGGCGGTGGAACTTCAGGCAGTGGCCCTAATTTTAAAGATATTTTCGGCGATGTCTTCAGTGGTGGAGGTCGCAGCTCATCAAGTGCGCGTCCGCAAATGCAACGCGGCTCCGACATTGAATTACCCATCTCATTATCGTTTGAAGACGCGATCAACGGCATCAATAAAACCATCTCAGTACGCCGCCATGATCTTTGTGCCAAGTGTAGCGGCTCCGGTGAAAGCAATGGCGCTCTTATTTCCTGTATGACCTGTCGCGGAACGGGAAAAGTTTCCGGTGGCGGTGGTTTTTTCAGCTTCGATCAGGCTTGTCAGGAATGTCGAGGAACTGGCAAAAAACGTCCGCCCTGCAACGATTGTCATGGCAAAGGAACGATTCCCAAAACAGAGACCGTGACCATTCGCATTCCCGCCGGAGTTGACACCGGTTCGCGTGTCCGTGTTTCCGGCAAAGGCGAATCAGGCAAGCGCGGAATGCCAACAGGCGATCTTTTCATCATCACGAACGTCGCGCCTCACGCAATTTTTTCGCGCAAGGGCGACAACATCGAATGCTCAATTCCAATCTCGCTGACAGAAGCCGCGCTCGGAGCTAAAATCGAAGTCCCAACTGTTAGCGGCAAAGCGCAATTGAGGATTCCGCCCGGCACACAATCAGGGCAGCGATTTCGATTGCGCGAGAAAGGCGCTCCAAGCCTGCGCAGCAATGCACGCGGCGATCAATACGTGGAAGTCAAAGTAGTTTTACCCAAAATTATTGACGAAGATTCAAAAGAATTATTACGCCAATTCGCCAAACGCAATCCCGAAAACCCACGTGAAGCGATGGGGTTGGAATAATAGTTTCGGGTCTCTGGTTTCGAGTTTCGAGGAGGAACGGACTACCTGGTTTCCTCGAAACGCGAGACCCGAAACTCGAAACTGCGTCAGAAACTCGAAACCGTTTTTTATGAAAAAACGCACCAAAGGCTACACCATCAGCGCTGTCGCCGATCATTACGAAATTCATCAGCAAACGCTCCGGCTTTATGAGCGTGAAGGGCTGCTGAAACCGTCGCGTTCGGACGGGAATGTACGTCTCTACACCGAAACTGACATCGAACGTTTAGAGCTGATTTTAGGGCTGACGCGTGACCTCGGCGTGAATCTCGCAGGCGTCGAAGTCATCCTCAATATGCGCGAAAAAATGGAACAGATGCAGCAGGAATTCAACCGTTTCTTTGAGTATATGCAGCAGTACATGGCGAATTCCGCCACGCAGGAAACAGCAACAAGTGAAGCCCTCGTCCCCATCCGCAAGCCGATTATCTCTATTCGTAATACGACAAAGAAAATTAATTAACCGACTGGAGCGCAAGCGTCCCGCTTGCCACGACGCGCCAGCCGCGCAAAAATTACCGACAGAGACAAATTTTCAGAAAACTCATGACGCTACGCTTTGAGCAAGTGGGGGGAGCTTACGCTCCAGTCAAAAACTTCTACTGGAATATCTGCCACGAGAAGACTAAGATACCCTCCTTGAGAACATCAGTCCCGCTCACCTTGAAATATTATGCCGCGTATTGGAATTGAACTAAATAACGTTTGCAATCTGGATTGTGGTCACTGCTTCCGCGACATCTATCGCGGTGAAGGCGACAAAAGTGATCTCTTCTTCCCGTTGGAATTACTAGAAAAAATTCTGAGTGATGCGAAACCACTGGGCTACAATCACATTGCCATTACTGGCGGCGAACCACCAATGCATCCGAAATTCGGCGAAGCCTGCGAGATCATTGCGAAGCACGGCTACACCTATCATTTCTTAACCAACGGACGCAATTTCGACAAAACACTGAAAGCAATTTCGCCGCCTGCGCGACGCGCAAAACTAGCGAGTATTTCATTCAGCCTTGATGGAGCTACCGAAGCAACCCACGATCAAATTCGCGGCAAAGGTTCCTACAAAGAGGTTGTGACTTCGATTGCGGTCTGTCAGGCATTGGGAATTGATGTCGGAATGATTTCCACCATCAATAAAGTGAATCGTCACGAGATAGATCAATTCGCCTTGCTCAGTGCGCATCTCAAAGTCAAAAAACATGTCTTCGTCCATCAGAATCCAACGCAGCATAATTTCAGCAACGACATGGTGCTACCGCTCGAAGAATGGCGCGGCGTCGAACGCGATGTAGCCCGTGTCAGAAGCGAATTCCGGCACGAAATCGAAATGGCGATTGGTTTTTATACGGAGTATTATTTGCCGCGCTGCGCTCCGCTCAACCTTGAAGATTTGAATATTGATTTCAAAGGACGACTGACGCTCTGCTGCCAGATTTCCAATTACCGCGACGGCGAACACGACGGCGAAGATGTTGTCGGAGACTTACGCAAAGAAAGCCTGCCAATTGCGCTTTCACGCCTCATCAAACTGGTGAATACTGTCCATCAGGAACGCTTGGAAATGGCAATGAATCCGGCGAAAAAAGAAGAATTACATTACCCGTGCCTAGTGTGTTTAGAAAGATTTGGAAAGACGACGGAAGAGACTTCGATGGTGCAGATTGCAGGTCTGCAAAAAGTAGCCTAAACTTTAGCTATTAGCGCTTAGTCATAATGCCTCGGCTGAAGGTTTCGCATCATGCACGTTCCCTACGCCTTAAAATTTATGCGCAGACCTTTATGGTTATTTTAAAGTTAGAGTAGGATTGACTCGACTGCCTTCGTAAGCGGGTAAGATACACCCTAGAATTGTTGCAAAAATAATTATTACCCCTGCTAGAATTATTGTGATTAGGTTAGTTGGCTCAATCTCATAAAGAAGGCTGGAAAAATATTTATTTAACCCCAAAGCAATTATGATCCCAATACATATACTTATAAATGAGAGACGTAGCCCTTCACGTAATATCATAAATATAATTGCATGCGGAGTAGCACCTAAAGCTATTCGCACACCTATTTCCTGAGACCTCGTTAAAACAGAATAAGAAATTAGCCCATAAACGCCTATTACTGCAATAAGTATCGATAATGCCGCAAAGATGGTTAAAAGAACGCCTCGAAAACGGAAATTAACAGCAGTTGATATATACACATCAGACATTTTTTGCATATTAAATATCGGCAAATCTGGGTTGACTGCTAAAATTATACTCCTCAAGGAATTGGTCACTGAAGTAATATCTCCGCTAGTTTTTACAACCCAGCTTGTATTCAAGGGCGGTTGTTGCCCACCATAAGGTTGTAAATATGGCAAATAGAATTGTGGTTGAGGGTTTTTAATTAACTCATCTTGCCTTATGTCATTCACAACCCCAACTATTTTTCTAGCTTCTGTTTCACCCGCAATAGTCAATGTCAATCCAATAGTGTCACGCTCTCCCCAAAATTTTTGCGATAGATTCTTACTAACAATTATAACCTTTTCTGAGGTCTCAATATCTTGCTCATCAAATTTTCGTCCACGTACGATAGGTATTTCCAATGCCTGAAAATAATCACCTGAAATAGTTGAATACTCAGATAAAATTCCAGGAAAACCTTTTGGTTGAATCCAAAGACTCAGACCTCTTAACCCACTAAGAGGGAGTTGCGTTATGCTACCGACCGCAATTGTGGCTGGCAGCCTTTTAATTTCCCCTAAAACTTGTAAATTAAGTACCGCTGCCGCCCCCCTTCGTACTTCCACCGTGTTAGATTGCTCTGCTGAGTATTTTGCCTTTGGCAGGGATATATCGAATGTTAGTACACCACTAGGATCAATTCCAGTATCTACACTCATTACTTTTTGGTAACTTTGGATAGCAAGCCCTGCTCCAATTAATAATATCATAGTGGTTGAAATTTCCGTGATAATGAAAATTTGACGCACTCTTTTACTAAACACAGTGCTTGATCGGCTGCCTCCTTCTTTTAGTGTTTCAGTAAGCCTCAATGATTTTATTTGTCGGGCAGGGATAAGATTAACAAGTAATCCTAATAATATTGATACTATGAGTGAAAATGTAAGTACTGGGATATTAACTGCAATAGTTGATAACCTTGGAATACTCCCTGCCCAAATTAGTTTTATTGAGTTGAGTATCCAAGTGGATAAAAACATACCTGTAATTCCACTAATTATTGAGATGACTAACCCTTCTATTAGTAGCTGGCGAGTTATTTGCAACGTGCTTGCTCCAAGAGAAATCCTTATTGCCATCTCTTTTTGCCGACCAGTTCCTTGCATAAGCAGTAGGTTAGTTGCATTTGCAAATGCTGTGAGTAGTAATAATCCTGCCGTGATTATCAGTAACCATATTGCTGATTTAGAGTCTCTGACAAAAACTTCTTGCAATGAAGTGATTTTGATCCCATCACCTACATTAATTTGATCTTTTGCGGAAAGAGCTTTCAGTCTTTCAAATAAAGCGTTAAGTTGAGATCGCGCTTGCGGTAAGCTGACACTCGATTTAAGGCGACCGATCATGCCTCTTCCTAATGCAGAAGGTAAGTCAGAGTCTAACTGCTTATCTTGCCCTAAATCCAAATTTCTTTTATTTTTATCTCGTGGAATCCATATACCCGTGTGTCCCGGATAGGTAAAGGTGGATGACATCACACCAACAATAGTATGCGTAATACCATTTATTGAAAGTTGTCTTCCTAAAATATTTGGATCCAATCCAAAATTTTGTTTCCATAAATAATCACTTAAAATTGCCACATGGTTTTGATTTTCATCATCCTCAACGAAACCTCGTCCTTGTTGTGGGTTTACTTGAAAAACAACAAAAAAGTCGGCAGAAACAACGGCTGCTGAAACACGATAGGGTTGATCGTTACCTGTGAAACTAACACCTCCAGTACGATACTCACAAAGATTCTCGAATGTGTCGTTCTGCTTCCACCAGGTCAATGCATCTCCGTTTGGTGGTGCAGCAGCTCCACCTATTACCACAAGGGATTCTGGATGGTTAACTGGCAGGGGTTCAAGAAATATTCCATAAAATAAAGAAAAAATTGCAGTACTCATTCCAATACCAAAACCTAACGTGATAATCAGAATAAGGCTAGAGTATTTGTTTCTTACTAAAATACGAAAGCTTATCAGAATTTCTGAGTAAATTGTGCTCATACAAAGAAGCAATCTTTTGATGTTTACTGATGAAATAGCAATTTATACTTACGATTTTCTCAAACTTTAGCGAGCCATCCATTTGCCATCTACTTTACATTCCAGCGCACTATTTTCTTTTTTTATCACGGATCCTATAGAGAAAATATGCCCGTCCTGAAAACAATAAACACAAGAACTACCAAACATCGAACCAGCTTCACTGGCAGTATCAAGCGAAATTGAAGTGGGAAGCCTAAGCTTAAAAAGCTCCTCTATCTCATTTTTTATTTCCCCTGTATATGCCCCTTTCCAGCTTCTTAAAATTTTCCCCTTCGTTGAAATAAGGATTGTTTGTGGGGTAGCTCCAAGCTCCAACACATCAAAACTCTGTTGATCAATATCCGTGTAGACTGGAAAACTAAACTTATGGTTATCGAGGTATTCTTTAAGCCTATCTTTAGCAAGAGACAAACCGATAAACCGATAAGAATTATTTCTCTCATCAGCCAGTAAATTGATATTGGATATGTTACGTTCACACCAACTACATCCAGGCACAAAAATATAAAGAAGAGTCGGTCTGTCATCATCATTATAATTAACCGTTACTCTCTCCCCACTGATTTTGATCACTGAGAGAGTAGGAGCCTGTACTTCTATATTACTTTTCAATTTTACTATAGTGTTTAATTCAGCGTTCTTCTTTTGATATTGATACCAAAGATAAAGATTAGTCATGAGGGAGCCAATTAAAAAACTGAGAATGACAAGAGTATCAATATTCTTGATTAGACTAGCTGAAAGACGTGTTTTAAGAAGTGTACTATTCATAGGTGTCGCTTGATGATCTTATAAACAATCTTTCGGGCATTTTTTCATGACTACTGAATAGTTAGCTTATGAAAAAATGCCCGAATAGGTTTCCCTAAGTAGTTACCAAGTCCTTAAACTTAGCAACCCCCTCCTTGTGTCCAAGTTCCACCAGGTTGGCACTGAAGACCATTAAGACAAGAACCAGGTGAATACTTTTGGTCGGCGTAATAACAATAATCTGCTTAATTTGCTTTCACTGAAACTACAGGTGAAATTAAAAAAGCAGCAACGAACGCTGTCGCACAAAGTACCGATGCAATCATTGGTTTAATTCTAGTTTTCATAGTAAAGTGAGCCTCCACTCACAAAGTAAAAGATTTTCAGAATTTAAGTTAAGGTATTACCTTTTGGCTATTTACTTAGAGTACCCCAAGACCAAAACCTTGATCTCTATATGAAAAAAATTTCAGCAAGTACCAATATTTACCCCCCCCATTTAGCAACGATAAACACTTGCAGTTTTTTGATGATGGTGCTTTTACGCTGATAGACTGATTCGATTTTAATACCCATCATTTCAGCAACGTCTTTGGGGTGTAATTCTTCTACCACACAAAGTCTGAGTAGTAATTGCTCGCGCTCGCTGAGGCTGGCAAGAGCTTGCTGTGCTAATTCAAGGCGGTCGTGTTCTGCCAGTATCTTCTCTGGCGTGGGAATATTTGATAACGGGATATTACTGATGTCGCTTAGACTGATTGGCGCTTTTTTCTGCTTCCTTAAAAAATCACCCAAATGATGGAACGTAATTGTTTTGACCCAGGTTTTGAAAGATGACTTGTGCTGGAAGGAACGCAAATTTCGATAGTCGTTCTTGATAAGGTTGTATTCGATTTCTGCGGTTAGATCATCAATAACATCATCAGCGGCTCGTTGATGATACAAATGAAGAATGAGCTTCACAACATCATGAATTTCAGCATGATGTTCTTCCATAAATTGCCTTAACTTGTCGCCATTCGAGCATCCATCCAAAGCGTTCATACACCCTCCCCTATAGCTCAAAAATCCAGTAAATAACTATCAGGAATTCACTGAGTAAAAAATATACAGGCTCAAGACGTGATATTTTTACCAGAATGATTGCAGAAGGGCAATGTTCAAAGATAGGTTTTAGAGAAAATAGGTCAGGCAAAGACCGGCAAAAGGAAGGATTAGCAAGTCAGTATTTATCATCAGCACACGATAATTGTAAATTTTCCCGACAATTTGCATTAATGCGAAAAGCACAAACTGAAAGTTTATACCACGATTTTTACACCGAAATCACTTCCAGATCAGAATCAACGTCATCTTTCAGCATCCGCTCAATCGCAAAAAGCGTTCCCGATAACGAACTTGGACAACTGCCGCAAGCGCCTTGATAACGGATCGTCAGCTTTTTATCTTCGAGTGAAATAATTTCCAAACCTCCGCCGTCGCCTGCTAAGCCGGGGCGAATTTTTTCATCCAGCAAATCATTAATCTGATCCAGTAATTCATTTTCGCCGCGCACGTAATTTGAAGGTTCTGCCGCTACAGCTAAGTCGGTTACTGCCGGAGTCTCACGAATCGGGACTGCCAGTTTTCTGAGCAATTCGTCCCAATCCGCCGTGCCATCCTGATTGACCGTGATGAAACGATCCATGTAAAAAACGGACGAAACGTTGCCAACGCTGAACAGTGAAAGCGCCAGCGAATCGTCTACAGCTTGTTCGGCATTGACGAACGAACGCGAAGTGCCGTTCGTAATTGGTTCTTTGAGAATAAATTTCCGCGCATTCGGGTTCGGGGTGTATTCGATGTCTTCAATCTTGGGCATAAAAATAATTCCTTATAATGTCTTCGCAGCTCGACAGATTAGTTTATCATGTTCTGCGCCTGAACGGACGTGATCGCTACGACATCGACAATATCTTCGGCTTTGCAACCACGCGACAAATCGTTCGCAGGCTTAGCCAAGCCCTGTAAAATCGGGCCTATCGCCGTTCCTCCCGTCAATCGCTCTGTCAATTTATAGGCAATATTTCCAGCATCAAGATTCGGGAAAATTAAAACATTCGCTTTACCTGCAACGCTGGAGCCGGGAGCTTTTGATTCTCCAACGCCGGGAATCAACGCTGCATCCGCCTGCAATTCGCCGTCAATTTCCAGTTCTGGCGCACGCAATTTTGCAGTCTTCGTGGCTTCGATAACTTTGTTGACGAGAGGGTGCGACGCGCTGCCTTTGGTTGAAAATGACAGCATCGCTACGCGGGGTTCGACTTCGAGTAAGGTGCGGCAACTATGCGCAGAAGCAATAGCGATTTCTGATAATTGCTCCGCAGTTGGATCGGCAACGACTCCGCAATCGGCGTAAATCATCGCGCCGTCTGCGCCAAAATTTTTGTTCGGCACAACCATTACAAAAAATGACGACACCAAATTGAAGCCCTCTTTGACGCCAATCGTCAGCAATGCTGAGCGCACAGTATGCGCGGTAGTGTTCGTTGCACCCGCGACGGAGCCGTCTGCTTTTCCGGTTTTCACCATTAGATTTCCGAAGTAAAGCGAGTCTTCGATTTGCTTGCGAGCTTCATCAAAAGTGACGCCTTTGGCTCTTCGCATTTCATAAAATATCTGCGCGAATTTATCGAAGTCGGAATGCGTTCGATGATTGACAACTAAAACATTCGTCAGCGCAACGCCGAGCGATGAAGCGCGGTCACGAATTTTTTGCTCATCGCCAAGCAACGTCACGCGGGCGATGCGCTCTTGCACAATTCGCGCCGCCGCAATAATCGTGCGGTCGTCTTCGCCTTCGGGCAAAACAATATGTTTGAGCCTGGTTGCCGCCCGAACTCTAATGCGATGCAAAATATCCATAGTCAAATGATGAAGGATGAAGAAAGATTTGTCACTTCGCGTCCGCCGCTTTGGGTTTCTGTCTGAAGTATTTCCAACCTAAAATCAGCAGTAAAATAATAACCAGTACAGTGATAATTTCTCCGTACACTGACAAATATTCCATCACGTTCCGCCAATTTTTGCCGAAGCTTTTGCCGAGGTACAGCAACAGGAAATTCCAGATCGCTGCGCTGATCGCACACAGCAAAGTGGTCATGGCAAAATTCATCTTTGAGATTCCGGCAAAAACTGAAACTACAGCGCGGGTTCCGGTCAAAAAACGATTGGCAATAATCACGCCGTAGCCGTACCGCTGAAACCATTTCGAGACCTGCGCAATTGCGCTCACAGGCAAATAGCGGCTGGCGCTTCCCTGCAATAATCGCTGGTCAAAATATCTTCCCAAGCCGTACGCCGTCATAAATCCGAGCGTACTGCCAAGCGTTGCGGCTACCAGCATTGAAGCAAAATCTATGGTGCCAAGTCCAATCAATGTCCCGCCAAAAACCAACAGCACATCGCTGGGAGAAGGCGGAAAAATATTTTCGAGATAAGCGAAGAAAAAGACTACGGCAAGGATGCCCAGCGGCGATAATTGTTGCAGCCAGATGATGAGCTGCTCGACTAAAGACATAACTCCTCGGTTATTTTTTCAACTCTGAAATTAAATCGGCAATCAATTCATCAAGTCGAAGTTTGGCAAAATCTTCATCGGCGTTATTCCAAAATTCCGCCAAGTTATTCGCGCCACCTTTTTCGTATTCACGTGCCTGCAACAACAAATCAATTTTATCCGCAGCTTTCACAATGCGCGATTCAAGCGAGGTTCGTTGTTCGTATTCATGGCGGAGTTCTAAGTATTTATTTCCAGCTTCACCAAGAGGCGCAAGAACTTCTTTCGTCGCCTGTTCATCGGCTGATCTCAACGTCGCGGCATCAAAATAAGGCTTAATCGTAGCGGGCAAATCTCCTGTACGAACTTCCGCCAGATCGTGCAAAAGTGCCATTCGCAAAACGCGCTCGCCATCAATTTTCATTCCGCTTGCTTCGGCACGATCAGCAATCATCATGGCGATCATGGCAACTCCAAATGAATGATCGGCAATGGATTCAACATTACGGACGCCGCGCAGCAACCATCCCGTGCGTGGCAAAGCTTTCAAGCGCATGATCTCAGCCAGAAATTCAATAGTACGATTTGCTTCCATTCAGATAACGCTACTGTGTTTGCCGAAGCGCGTCAAATGCAACGGCAGAAGCCTGACTGTTAAGGAGGGCAACCGTACAAAATAGTTTCCATTGTACTAACGCCCTTGTTAATACGCGGGCTTCTGCCTGGACTATTTAAGTTTTTCGCTTCTCGTGATAGAACTTCGTCTCTCACATTTGAAAAACAACTCTCATCACAAGAAGGCTTTCATGTCACAGAATAATTTGGCTCGTCGTGATTTTATCAAAACCACTGGTTTAGCCGCGATTTCGCTGGCAGCTCCTGCGCTCACTATGTCGAAACCAACTGAAATGCTTGTGTATGTCGGAACGTACACCAACAAAGGTAAGAGCGAAGGAATTTATGTTTGTAAGCTGAATCTTAGCTCTGGCGAACTCAAACAATTCAGCACCATCAAATCTACCGATCCGGCATTTTTAGCGATTGATCGCAAGCGTAATTTTTTGTATGCAGCGAATGAAATTGGATCGTATGAAGGCAAACCGACTGGCACGATCAGCTCCTTTGCCATTAATCAAAAAACTGGAGAGCTGACCTTTCTCAATCAACAAATCTCGAACGGAGCCGGACCGTGCAACGTCACCGTAGACAAATCAGGAAAATATGTTTTAGCCGCAAATTACTCGGCTGGCAGCGTCTCCGTGATTGCGGTCAAACCTGATGGAAGCCTCGGCGAAGTCACAGATACCGATCAGCATCAAGGTTCCAGCATAAATCCTAATCGCCAGAAAGAACCGCACGCGCACTGCGTTATTATTGATGATTCCAATCGCTTTGCCTTTTCCGCTGATCTTGGAACTGACAAAATCATGATCTATAAACTGGATGCAAAGAAGGGAAAAATCACTTCGAATTCGCAAGCCTTTGCGCCGATTAAACCCGGATCGGGGCCACGTCATTTTGCCATTCACCCCAAAGCAAATTTTGCGTATGTCATTAACGAACTGGCTTCCAGCCTGACGGCTTTTGCCTTTGACAAAACTGCCGGAACCTTAAAAGAGACGCAGACTGTCCCAACTATTCCATCGGATTTCAGCGGCACAAGCTATTGCGCGGATGTCCACATTCATCCTTCGGGCAAATTTATTTACGGATCAAATCGCGGACACGACAGCATTGTGTCTTTTGCAATTGATCCGAACTCCGGCAATTTGAGCTACATCGAACATCAGTCTGTGCAAGGCAAATGGCCTCGGAATTTTGCGATTGATCCAACCGGGCAATTCCTGCTCGTAGCGAATCAAAATACTGACAACATCATCATTTTTCGCATTGATGAAAAAACTGGCAAGTTGACGCCAACGGGAAATTCTTTGGAAATCCCGGCTCCAGTTTGTCTGAAATTGATTCCACCATTTTCATAATTAGACAATCTGAATTATTCTTTAGCTCTCAATATCTCCCCCTGATTTCAGCCCAAAAAAAGGAGATACCATTATGCCTTCAGAGCTTTTCAATGAATTAATGTCGGACATTAATGAACGACAGGAAGAATTAAATGCCGTACAGGTCGCGCTGGAATGGACTGCCAAACGAAGTTCCGATCTTGGCAAATTCTTAAAAGTTTCAGTGATTGTCTTAGGCGCTTTTTCCGCGACCAGAGATGTTGCTGATAAGATTCTTCCCTCTACGATAGTGATGGTGAGCTATACCGCCGTCGCCCTCGCCATCACAATTATCGGTGGCATTGTTACGGCTTTTCGTTATGAATCACGTGCCTCTGATGTCAATTTATTAGCGGTCGAATGCAGCAGCTATATTCGGGAGGTTGACAGTAATTTGCCACGCAAAGGTGATCCCGCACCAATGGATCATCAGGTCGCAGCCGCGCACGAATTGATCGAATTACAGAATGACAGGATTCGTACCGTGCAGGACAAAGCCGCACGGTTAGGCGTCAACATTAATCGCCGCGTTCGAAAAATAAAAATGGAATGGATACCGGATAATCGCATTTAGCTTTGACGATTGCATTGAGCAAGGGTAGAATTTTGCTGTTGTACGTTCTCAGCAGTATCAAATTAAAACAAAGCGAGTTTATCTTATGCCCCCAATTCGATTACTTTTCGTTACTCTTTGCTTGATGGCACTGACAATTTCATCGACTTCAGGTCAAACCTTCAAAATCAAAAAACGAAATAAACATATTCCTGGTCAACGTGCCATTGTGTATGACGAACGGTTGTCAGCTTTGCGCACGCAACCCGATGTCAAAGCACAATTAATTTCACGCCTCCATCGTGATCGTGAAGTCGGGATCATCGGCCCGGCGCGAAGTGTGAAAGGTGGACCCGTCTTTTATCCAATTGCTGTTTCTCGCAATATACGCGGATGGATTATTGTCGAAGCTTTGGCACGGCCACAGCGTACGCAGGATGCCAACCGGATGATGAACCTGATTGAAGACACGAAAGACGACTTTACGCGAACACGTCTGGCGCGTCTCGCGGCGGATCAATTTCGTGGAATGACAGTCGCCGCTAACGCTTTATTAACACTAGGGAAAGCGGCGGAACAAGCTTCGATTAAGCTTTCACGCGATGCCAGAAAGCGAGCTGGAGAACCGGATGAAGTGACAGATAAAAATTTGAGTGAGCGTGATTTTATGCTGAATTTCGTTGGCTTGGATCGCTATAACAAACTTGGTATCATGTTCAATTATGACAATGATAGGTTAGTTTATGACGGCGCAGCTTATCGTGAGATTTTACGACAATATCCGCGTAGTGCTGAAGCCGCCGAAGCGCGGGTGCTCCTCGAAAAATTGAAGCCTGTGAAGAAATAGAGAGCAGAATTTACCGCAAAGGGACAAAGGCTCAAGGGGGCAAAGAAAATCCGCCAGGAAAGGTCTTTATCACTTTGACTCTTCGTCCCTTTGCGGTGAAAAAACTCAGTTAAAACATAGAGTTGTCAGGTAGATTTTACTTTGGAATTGGTGAGCAATAACACGATTGCAATCAGCGTCAGCATCACTGCTTCGCCCATTAAGACGTGTGCCAACGGAAGGTGAAACGGTTTATCGGTCAGCCACCCCGTCAACATTGCGCCCAGTGGAATGCCGCCGCGAAACGCTACCATGTAAATGCTCATGACACGCCCGCGCATCTCATCGGGGACTAATAATTGCACCAGCGAAGCGGTCAATGAAAACGTTGCGATCAAGCAGCCGCTGGCAATGAAAACCATCGGGAACGCCAGCCAGACATTAGACGATAATGTCACCAGCATTAACGCGACGCCTCCGCCAATTTGTAGCATTAATATTTTCTGACCTTTATTTCTAGCATCTCCGAGCCAGGCAGAAAATAAAGCTCCGGCGGCGGAACCCGCTCCAGAAATTGAAAGTAACGTACTGTACGTGCCAAGACCTTTGCCTAAATGTTTAATCGTCAGCGGATAAAGAAACGTGATGAATTGAATCCCGAAAAACGTTGCTGAAAAAGAAATGAAGGTGAGCGAACGTAAAATATCCTGGCGCCAGACGAAGCTAAGTCCCTGCTTCATTTCTCCACCGATATTTTTTTCTCTGCTCGCGTCGCGCGTAATCGGCGGAATTTGTAGCATTACTAATGCGATGACGACGGCAATAAACGTAATCCCATTAATCGCAAAACAAACAGCCGCTGCATCATAGTTCAGATTATTGGCGCTGGCTCCCATAATGGCGAGAACCCAACCTCCGAGTGCCGGGCCAAGCGTCCGGGCTAAATTGAACTGCATGGAGTTCAGCGCGACAGCGTTTGGCATGTCTTCTTTTTTGCCAACCAGAACAGGCATGAGCGCCTGATATGCCGGGCCTCCAAAAGCCTGCGCGCAGCCCGTCAAAAAAGAAAGCATCAAGATCGGATAAATGGATTGGAAGCGATAATAGGCAAAGCCGGAAAGTGCAAAGGCAAAAATCAATTGCAGCCACTGCGAAGTCATCAGAATTTTCCGACGATCAACCCGATCTGCAACGACTCCGCCTAAAAGTGAAAAAAGCAGGATCGGAGCGGCTGCCAGCGCACTATTGAGTGATTGATATAACTCGCGCCGGGTCATTTCATAAATCATGAAACCCATTGCCGCTTCCTGCATCCAGGTACCTGAACTTGAGGTGAACGCGCCAAACCACAACAACCGGAAATTTCGATATTTGAAAGCGCGGAAGGTTCTGCCAAAGCCTCTCACAGGTTCGGATTGAGGTTCGATTATTTCAGGCTTAACGGCAGACGACATCAGGTGTGGAATTTTGAAATGATGGAAAGTGACGGGAAAATCTTCCCGTCACTGAAGTTCTGAAAAAGGTTAGTTGCTAACGTCGTGGGTGCGGCTTTCCAGACGGATCGGCATGTAAATCTTGTACCAAGCATCATGCGCAGGATGCTTGGTATAAGCCTCTAAAGCAGCAGCATCGGTGAATTCCATCGCAATGATCGCATCGTAATCTTTCCCATCTGCTGTCTGGGTTTGCAGCTTAACTTTCTTGATCCAGACGCGGTGTAAGCCGGGAACTACGCCCACCATTTTCGCAGCGGCATTGAGCGCCACCTCCTTTTGTTCAGCCGTCGCATCATCTTTCCATTTGACAGTGATGAAATGAATCAGTGTCGTTGGCGCAGACGCCTTCACCATTTTGCCAGCTTTCGCTGCTTTCTTTTGTGGAGTGGCTAAGGCTCCGCACGTTACCATTAAAACTAAAGAGCAAATTAATAAGGTCTTTTTAATCATCGTGTCCTCTTAAAATTGTTAATTGTGAGTCTTTAAATTATTTTCGTTTCGCTGTCCACGTCCCTGAAGCCTGATCGCCGAGGTTGACTTTACCGCTCATTGAATCTTTCTCAATCGTTCCGGTATACACAACTACTCCGCCGCCAGCCTCAAAAGAAAATTCAAGTTTATTCCCTTTGACCGTACCTTTAAGATCAGCTTCGCCTAATTGCCCACTGTACTTTCCAGTCAGTGTTTCGCCTTCTTGTTTGAAGGTCATCGCAGGCGATCCAGCCCCGGCGGAAGTCTCGACACTAAAAGCCCAGCTTCCGGTAATATCAAGTTTATCCTGTGCCGCCTGAAGTGCGACCATCGTCGCACACAGTAACGCTACACCTGCTGCCAGCTTGAATATTTTTTTCATAACTCAGGAATTCCTTTCAAATGAATCTTGTGGGAGGGGAGATCATAGCAGATAAAACAATAAAATCAGAATAGCCTCAGTCATCTTTATCATTCAGGTCCTCCGTAGCATCTATGCGCTTCTCACCTAAAATTAAAGCACTTCTCGGTGCAACGAAGGCGTGAGATTCAACTATCCGCAAAATACTATTTTTAATCGGCGAAGTTCCAACCTGCCTGCCATCTCCATAGGTTTTCCAACTCCCTGGCGGGATTTCAAAATCTACAGTTTTGCCATTCGGGTTCAATAAAACCAAGGCTCTGCGCCATTCATCACCACCGCCGAGGTCTTCGATTTGGTAAGCAATGCAACCAGTAGGAACTGACAAACCCAACTGATCGTCCAAAAATTTTACGGCGCTGGTGGCTCCGCGAGCGGTACGATGTCGAAACAGGCGATGCTGATGAAACAGCTCAATCAATCCGCGATAATAGGCAAATACATCGTAGTTCTCAGCTTTCTGCTTCCATCGAATCATGTTCACCGCATCGGTTTTATTGTAGCTATTGTGGTCTCCATTTTTTGTTCTGAGCCATTCCTGCCCGCTCTGAATAAAGGGAATTCCTTCTGAAGTAAAAAGTATGACGGCGCCCAATTTATCCATCGCACGCCGATCACCCTCCGTCACCGAAGCATCATTAATGGTGCTAATTAACAACCGATCCCACAGCGTATGATTGTCGTGACATTCGATAAAATTAATACTTTCCAGCGGAGAAGCTGCGAAAGTGTCAACAGAGCCACGGATACCTGTCTTTACTGCTCCAATGTTATTGCCAGCCTGAATAAATCCAGTGGTGCGCGCATCAAAAACATTCCCTTTCAAAGCATCCCGAAATTCGTCATTGAAAACCGACCACCCACGTCCCCATTGTTTGCCTTTCGTCGTTAATTCAATCGGAGAAGTTCCACCTGCCCAGGGTTCGCCATAAATCAAAAGATGCGGATCAATGGCTCGTAAATCTTCGACGATCATCATGACGGTTTCCTGATCGGTCAGTCCCAGCAAGTCAAAACGAAAGCCGTCCACCTTATATTCCGTCACCCAATACTTGACACAATCCAAAATATAGCGCCGCGCCATCGGAGCTTCCGAACGAAATTCATTTCCAGTACCCGAACCATCCCAGTAACTGCCATCCATTTTCATGCGGTAGTAATAACCTGGCACTAACCCTTCAAAACTATAAATAAGATTTTTGGTGATGAGTTCAAACGTATGATTGAAGACAACATCCAACACCACACGCAGCCCGCGTTTATGCAGTGCATCAATCATTTGTTTGAGTTCACTAACACGCCGCGCATCGAAGCGTTCCGTTGCATACCAGCCTGCCGGAGAAAAATGATGAACAGCGTCGTAGCCCCATCCATACACATCTTCCGCCGCATTCGTATGAAATTCACCAATCGGCATGAGCTGAATGACATTCACTCCCAGCTCCGTTAAATGATCCAGACCCGTCGTAATATCAAGGCGATCTGTCAGGTGAGTTCCGGCTTCGATTAATCCCAGATATTTGCCGCGCCGCTGAATTCCGCTGTCGGGATCAATCGTAAAATCGCGGAGGTGCATTTCATAAATGACGGCATCGTTCGTTGAAAAATTCGGGCGATCTGCGACAGGCGTCTGGTCGTTCACCACTATCGAACGTCCGTTGTGTGCGGTGACTGCGCGAGCGTAGGGATCAAGTAATTCGCGGTCAGGATTAAAACGCGAATCATCGCCATCCACTGTGTACGTGTAATAAGTGCCGTTAATGTCGCCGGGAACTTTCGCGTCCCAACTTCCATCATCATTTTTTTTAAGTAGTATCCGCCCCGCTTCATCGCCTGTTGGAGCTGGATACAAATGGAGCGTGACCTGATTCGCGGTCGGCGCCCACACCCGAAAAACGGTTTGGTCTTTTGAATAATTCGCACCCAAAGGCTGCATGCAAATAAATTCATCCGCCGGATGCCGCGCGACTTCGGCGGTGTAATTTATTTTGCGACGTAAGCGAGAAATATATTCTTCAGTTGAAGTCATTTTGTTCTCTAACGACTTGATTGAGCACGGTTGAAAAACACGAAAAGGGTTAGCCTTTTCAGCTAACCCTTTTGATAAAAATGGTGGACCGTGCCGGACTCGAACCGGCGACCCAATGATTAAGAGTCATTTGCTCTACCAACTGAGCTAACAGTCCAAACGCTTGATGTTAAGTTTACATTAAGTCTCGTTCCGAGGCTTTGACTTCCCTCAAGCGAAGTGCAAAATACTATAACTTCTTGCACCTTATCAAGTGTTACGCGGTCAATTTGATTTTCATTTAACTATTCAGGAGTTTTTTATGTTTGGTCTTCTACCGAAAGAAGAGAAGTATTTCGACCTGTTCAATCAAATGGCAGTGCATATTAAGCAATGTACGGCTTTGCTCAAAACTTTATTTGAAGATTCGACTCGCCATCAGGAAATTGCGGATCAAATCAAAAAAGTCGAACACCAGTGTGATGAAATCACCCATGACATTGTACGCAAATTGAATCAATCTTTCATTACTCCGTTTGACCGCGAAGACATTCACGCTATTGCCAGCAAATTGGACGACATCGTAGATTGCATCGAATACACCTCACGTCGCGTCGTCCTGTTTCGCGTCGGACAGCCAACTACTGATCACGCGATGAGATTAACTGATGTGCTGGTTCGTCAGGCCGCTCAGTTGGAAATCGCAGTTGCCGCGCTCGCCAAAAACGACGCCAAAGTTATTCAGGAATGCATCATTGCGATTCACACTTTGGAAAACGAAGGCGATGCCATTCATTATCAAGCCATTGCGCATCTCTTCGATCATGAAAAAGACCCGATCAACCTCATCAAGTGGAAAGAAGTATATGAAAAACTTGAGCGCAGTATTGATACCTGCGAAGACGTTGCCAACGTCATTGAAGC
>JAYVRW010000385.1:0-41436 GCA_043775925.1 Blastocatellia bacterium | reverse complement strand
ATTGCTGCGACCAATGACATCGTAACGATGGTCATCGGGAGGCGATCCCAGACTAATCGTTCGTTGTCGGGTGCAAGATGATAGTAAGCCGATCCTGCGCTGGTCAGAATTACTCCGGTGAAAAACATCAAATACAAAATTTTATCGCGCCACTGTAATTGGCTTTCGCGGCTGACCAGAAAAAATAATCCTGAGAATCCCGCGAACGCGAACGCAAGGTTTGAAATCACATCTAGAAAATTCGGAATGCCAAAAAATACTCGATGATCCGCGAAGTCGTGATAATCAAGCGATTGATGAATGATCGGCAACTGCCTAACCAAAATTGCTGTCGCCAATGTGAGGGATGCAACGATAAAATTTTTTGCACGCGAGGAAAGTTTTTGAAGGTATTGCATAGTGTATCTCCTGCTTTACAGATTACGCTTTTGATGCAATTTCAGGGTGAAGGCTGTGACAATTATTAAACTGTCACACTTAAAAAGGCGTAGTTAGCACAAAATTGAATTTGTACTGACTACGCCTTTGAATTTTAAATATTGATGATTTACGCAGCCGCCTGTTTCGCGCTTTCTTTGTACCATTCAACTGTCCGCCGCAAGCCTTCAGCAAAATTGACGACTGGTTTGTAGCCAATGACTCTTTCCGTTTTTGAGATTTCCGCTAACGAATGACGAACATCTCCGGCGCGTGGAGCCTCGTATTTCACCGTCAAATTCGTCCCCAGAATTTTCTGTAGCTCGGCTTGTAACTCATTCAACGTAATTCGTTCGCCGACGCCGACGTTGACGACATTACCACTGGCGTCAGTGGCTGCGGCAGCACGCAAATTCGCATCTACGACATTATCAATGTAAGTAAAATCGCGTGATTGTTCGCCATCACCAAAAATAACCGGAGCCTGATTTGCCAGCAAAGAAGTCACGAATTTGGAAATGACGCCAGAGTATTGCGACGTAGGGTCTTGTCGTGGGCCGAAGACATTAAAATATCTGAGCGCGACCGTTTCCAGACCATACACGCGGCTGAAGACCTGACAATAAAATTCCCCGAAAACCTTGTGCGCCGCATACGGAGAAAGTGGATTTGGATACATCGCTTCATGCTTCGGCAAAACTTCCGTCTCGCCATACGCCGAACTCGAAGCCGCAAAGACCAGCCTTTTGACTCCGGCTTCTCTTGCCGCCATCAACACATTGAAAGTTCCATTGACGTTGGCTTCGTGGCTTTCGCGTGGATTTGCAACAGAGCGAGGAACGGAAGGAATCGCGGCTTCATGAAAAACATAATTAACGCCTTCCATCGCTTTTTGCGTAATTGCTTCGTCGCAAATACTGCCTTCGACAAATTCGATTTTTCCTTCGAGATGTGTCAGGTTATGCCGATGTCCGGTTGATAAATTATCAAGCACACGAACGCGATCTCCACGATTTATCAACGCCGTCGAGATATGCGAACCGATAAAACCTGCTCCGCCTGTGACTAAATATAAGTTGCTCACTGTGAAATTCCTTTTTGAAAAATCAAAGGCGACCTGAGCCGCCTCCCTGTCCATAAGTTTATTTGTAAGATTGCTGGTAGCGCGTACGGGGATCGAACCCGTACTCTCCGCCTTGAGAGGGCGGCGTGTTAACCAATTACACCAACGCGCCTTGAGTTATTCACCTGATTTTCAAGAGGTTGTTCGTCATAACTTGTATATCACGCTGACCTTTGTTTTTCAATGATTTGTTCTGTCAGACCTCCCTGTCCTGCTGTCTGCTGGACAACGTCTGTGCTGATCTTTAAAATGAACTTGATTTCGCTATCCTACTACTGAGGTTTACCAAATTATGTTCCAGCGTAAGAAAAAATCCACTCCTGCGAAAAAAGTCGCCGCCGCACCTGCCATTCAAAAACAGGCTTTTGAATACGATGTTCTGATTATTGGATCAGGAGCTGCTGGAGGCACGACCGCACAGGTTTTAGTCGAAGGCGGACTGAAAGTTGTCATGCTGGAAGCTGGCCCCATTCGCAAATCATTTGTGGATTTTGCTTATCATGATCCGTTTCCCTACGAAGACCTGCATCACGGTTTCAAGAGCGAATCGCCGGCTGATGAACTGCGCAAAAAATATGCGTTTGGTCCGAACCCGTATGCGCAGAATGCGAATCCTGATGAGCCGTTTACTTCGCCTAAAGAAACTCCTTATGAATGGATGCGCGCCCGCAATGTCGGTGGACGCACGATGTTCTGGGGGCGTTATGCTAATCGCTTCAACGAGAATGATTTCAAAATGCGTTCACGCGACGGAAGCGGTTTAGACTGGCCGATTACTTACAAAGATATTTCGCCCTACTACGACAAAGCTGAAATTTTTATGGGTGTGTGCGGAGCCAAGGAAAATCATCCTGACTTTCCTGATGCCGATAATTTTTTGCCACCTGTCGCATTGAAATGCCCTGATTATTTCTTGAAAAAAGCGGGAGAAAAATTAGGCATTCGCGCCATGCATGTGCGCCGTGCGATGCTGACGAAACCGTATCGCCCGAATCCTGCAATTACGAAATTATTTGATAAAGACTTACCGTCCTGTCATTACTGCGCCGGATGTGATGACGGTTGTGAAACGTGGTCGTTTTATAACTCCGCCTTTCGTCAGGTCATGCCGCTACTTGAAAAATATCCAAAGACCTTCACGCTGATTCCGAATGCGATGGCGAGCAAAGTCAATGTTGACAGCAAAGGCTTAGCCAGCGGAGTCACCTACATTGATAAAGCCACGGGCGAACAAAAAGAAATCAAAGCGCGTGTCGTCGTGCTTGGTTGTGGAACGCTCGAAACGACGCGGCTGTTGTTGTTATCGAACATTGCGAATTCCAGTGGACAAATCGGCAAAAATTTCATTGAACATCTTGATGTCGGCGCTCAAGCATATTTGCCTGACCTCAGTTTTTCAGACCGCGAAGCCGGAGACGGCATCGGCGGTTCGCATATTATTTTCCCCTGGTTTGGATATTTTCGTCCCGATGAAAAGCGTGATTTTTTGCGCGGATTTCAAATTGAGCCTTCCGTGCGTCAACGTTCACGTCCTGATAAGAACCCAAAAAATACGGCTGGCTTTGGGCTTGATTTCAAGCAAGAAACCCGCCGTTGGCAGGGAACCCGCGTGTCGCTGGCGTGTCACGGAGAAATGCTGCCGAGCGCCGATAAATTTGTCGAAATTGATAACAGCGTCAAAGATAAATGGGGCAGCCCCGTTCTGAAAATTAATTACAAATGGAACGATAACGACTTGAATATGTTCAAGTACGTGAAGAAAACCTACGAGGAAATTTTCGCCGCCGCCAAAGCAGTTGAGGTGCGTTTGCCGAAAGCTCCCGATGTTGCTGGTCATTCGATTCACGAAATGGGAACGGTTCACATGGGCAGCGATAAAAAAACCTCGGTGCTGAATCAATTCAATCAATCATGGGATGTGAAAAATCTTTTCGTGATGGACGCAGCAGCCTTTGCTTCGGGTACGCATAAAAATCCAACGCTGACAATTATGGCTTTAAGCTGGCGTGCGTCTGAATACATGATAGACGAAATGAAGAAGAAAAACCTTTGATGAAGGCGGAAGGGGGAGTGTAGATTGCGGAATTAAAGCATTATCCGTAGACTGATCCGTTCTTAAAACAATGAATCAACAAACTCCGCATCCCGTATTCCGCACTCCGCTTTCTGCCTTCATCGTTTCGATGATCTGTCTCGCCTACTTCGCCTTTCTCGCTTATTTTTCTCGTCAACATCCGTTCGGGACTTATGCGACGGAAACAGATTTTTATCATCTCTATGCGCCTGATGCTGCACGGCTGGCGGCGGGTCAATTTCCAGCGAATGAATTTCAAGGCCCTGGTTATCCGGCGCTATTATCTTCGGTCACAAAAATTACAGGCGACGTCTTTGTTTCAGGCAAATGGATTTCAATTTTCAGCGCGGTGATGTGCGTCTGGCTAGCGTATGTTTTATTCAAGCGATTGTTTGGAAAATGGACGGGAGTCGGCGCGGCGTTACTGACGATGGTCGGGATTGAATTTCCTGAATTTTCTTTGCAGGCAACGACCGATATATTTTTCCTGATGTTGTTCCTGACTTCCATCGTCATTTTCACGGGAGCATATTTTTCACTTTATCCACGAATTATTCTGGCCGGATTTTTCACGGGCGTGACATATTTGACGCGCTACAACGGCGTAGTCCTCGTCGCCTGCTTTATCTTCGCAATTTTATTCCTGAATTTTTTCGAGCAGGTCTGGCGCAAACGGCTAATCCTTGCAACTGTTTTTTTAGTAGTATTTTTTCTCGCTGCGATGCCCTGGTTCATTGCGAATTATCGGCACAATGGATCGCCGTTTTACAATGCAAATTACTTAAATATGGCGACGCTGTTTTATCCCGAGCTTGTCGGCGGAGAAGTCACACAGGACGGCACGCGCAAGATGGGTGAGCAGTTTCATTCGTTTGGCAAAGTCATTGCATATAATCCAAGTCAGGCGATTACTCGATATTGCGGGAATCTCTTATCCGTAATCTGGCAATCATTCCACCCTTCGCTGGTTTCGTCTTTAGTCGGCTTGCTTGGAGTAGCAGGATTTTTGCTGGCGCTCTTCAAGCGTAACTCAACAGCAGTAATTTTATTTTTGCTGATTATCACAGCTTATTTTTTACTGATGGGGTTGAACCATTGGGAGCCGCGCTACTTCTTTTTTATTGGCGTTTGTTATTCGGGACTGGCTGCACATTTTATTTTTACGGTGTTTGAGTGGATTAGTAAAAAAGAACTTTTTCCATTAAATACAAAGCTGCGAATGGCGGTTCCAATGGTTGTCTTTCTTGCGATCTGGATGACTTCATTCGTGTATGCCAAAAGCAGTTTCAATAATTTTATTAACGATCATCCTTACGAAATTCCTGCTGCGGCAAAATTTATTCAGTCCAGCAATCCGGCTCCGCACAGTTTGAAAATCGTTGCGCGCAAACCGCATCTACCATTCATCGCCAAACAGAATTGGGTATTTTTTCCGCCAGTGAAATCCTTAGATGAATTAAAATCGTGGTTGGAAAAAAATCCTGTTGATTACATCGCTGTCGGCAAACGCGAACTGAAATCTCGTAAAGAATTAGCTCCGTTGGGTGATCCAAAAACTGCGCCGGAATGGTTACAGGCGGCGTGGGTGAACGACGATCCGAAGTTTATTCTGTATAAGCCAAAGCTTTAGTATTCTGAAAGCGACTACTCAAAATTCCCCGCCCAATCACTGCGCCAATTACAATGACTCCGCCGATTAAGGCTAAGATTGACGGTCTTTCGCCAATCGTCAAAACTACCCACAATGGATTCAAAATGGGTTCAAGCACAGTAATCAATGAGACTTCCAGCGCACTGACATACTTCGTTCCTTTGGTAAATAAAACATAAGCCAGCCCAAGCTGAAAGATGCCAAGCAGCAACAATCCAATCACGCTATTAGCATTCGGAACCTGCCCGATAAACGCAGGCAATCCAATCATCGCAGTCAAAATATTTCCCAATAAAACGGACTCAAACGGAGATTCATCTCTTTGCTTGCGCAGCAGCATTGCCAGCAGCGCATACGCCACCGCACTAATCAAAGCATAAATATTTCCGATCCAGTTTCCCGCGCTCAATCCATCCAACAAAAACAGCAGCATCCCACCCAATACCAGTGCGATAGTCAGCCAATCCAACCACGTCGTCCGCTCTTTCAAAATCCAATAGCTCATCAAAGCGATGTAAACAGGCGCGGTATATTGCAATAAAATCGCGTTCGCCGCCGTCGTATTTTTATTAGCTAACACAAAAAACATCACCGTCCCACAATAGGCGATGGCGCATCCGATTTGCGTGGCTGACCACGTGAATTTCGGGCGACGAATAAAGAGCAAGATCACAATGGCGGCAATGGCACTGCGACCTCCGGCTACCGCGAGCGCAGGCAATTGAATCAATTTAATCAGCAATCCCCCAGTGCTGAAAAGGAGGGCAGCACTGAGCAGATAAATTATCGCGCGACGGCGTTCAGGAGCGGTTGTCATAGATTTGGTAATTTACCTGAATCTTTATTTATCGGAAAGAATTGGAACGCGGATAATGCAGATTGACGCGGAACAAATCTGCGTCATCCGCGTTCCATTCCCTTTCTCAAAATTTGCGACTTGAGCTTTACAATGCACCGTGAAAGAATAGCCCTTTGATTTTGCATCCGTATTTTTGATTATTATGAGCAAGACTTTTTACGTTACAACACCGATTTATTACGTCAACTCGCACCCGCATTTGGGGCATCTATACACGACGATCATTGCCGATACTGTCGCACGCTACAAACGTCAGCGCGGTTTCGATACCTATTTTCTGACTGGTACGGACGAACACGGCATCAATATCGAACGCGCCGCCGAAAAAGCCGGACTGCCCGTCAAACAGCACGTAGACAACATCGTCAACGAATTCCAAACCGCTTTTGCTGATTACAATTTCAGCAATAATCATTGGATTCGCACCACCGACGATTATCACAAACAAGGTGTAGCGGAACTGTGGCGACGCGTGCGTGATAACGGATACATTTACAAAGGCAGTTACGAAGGCTGGTATTGCGGAAGCTGCAACGAATTTTATAACGAGAGTGAAGCCGTAAAAAATGATGTAGGTGTCCTGGTTTGTCCTACGCACACAGTCACGCCGTTGGATTTCATTACGAAAGAAGAAAGCTATTTTTTCAAGCTTTCAGAGTTTCAGGATAAGCTGCTCGAATACTACGAAAAAAATCCCAACTTCATTCGTCCTGAAGTACGGCGCAACGAAGTCATCAGTTTTGTTAGTGGCGGCCTGAAAGATTTATCCGTCAGCCGCACTTCGGTGAAATGGGGAATCCCTGTTCCCGATGATCCCGAACACACGATGTATGTTTGGTTTGAGGCGCTCTCGAATTACATCACAGCGATTGGTTATGGCAACGAAACGCGTGGCGGCGAAGCGGAATACAAAAAATATTGGCCTGCAAATTTGCAATTAGTCGGCAAAGACATTTTGCGTTTTCACACTGTGTACTGGCCTGCGCTTTTGCTGGCGGCGGGCATTGAACCTGCGCACACTTGCTTCGCGCACGGCATGTGGTTGTCGGGTGGACGCAAGATGTCGAAGACAACCGGTAACGTAATTGATTTGAGCGTATTGGCGAAACATTTTCAGCCGGATGCTGTGCGCTACTTTTGCCTGCGCGAAATGGCGTTTGGGCAGGATGGAGATTTTACTTACGAAGCGTTACTGGATCGCGTCACGGCAGATTTGGCGAGCGGTTTGGGCAATCTCTCAAACCGCACGCTGACAATGATTCGCAATTATTTCGATGGTGAAATTCCTGATGTGGCTGCCAGCCCGATCATTTCTGAATTAGCTACCCGCGCCGCCGAAGTCAAATCCGCAGTCGCAAGCGCTACCGAACAATTTGACCGCGAATTTGGTGAATACAATTTTTCACGCGGCCTCGAAGCCCTCTGGCAAGCCATCGCCGTCGTCGACAAATTTATTTCCGACGCAAAGCCGTGGGACATCGCCAAAGACGAAACCCGCCGTGCGGAATTAGCACTTGTGCTGAATACTTCAGTGGACGCATTGAGAAATTTTACTGTGTTGCTTGCACCTGTATTGCCAACCGCTACGCAATCAATTTGGCAACAGCTTGGCGAAACGGGCAACGTAGCAGACATTGCACCGAACGCACTCGCGCCGCTCAAATCCGGCACACAAATTGGAGAAATTGAAGGAGTCTTCCCACGATTAGATAAAAAGAAAGTTATGAACGAAATCAACCAAGAAGAAGCCGCGAGCCAGTCAGCTCGCGCCCTGGAAACAAAACCCGAAAGCATCGTCGCCCCCGTCCCCCCGCCGCCGATTCCCCCCACCGCTCCTGTCGCTCCCGAAGGCATCGCCTACATCGGCATCGAAGATTTCCTCAAAGTCGAACTGCGTGTCGGTCAAATTCTGACCGCCGAACCTGTACCGAAAGCCGACAAATTGTTGCGCTTCACGATTGATTTAGGTGAAGCCGAACCGCGCCAGGTACTCGCCGGCATCGCGCAATACTACGAAGCCGAAAAATTAATCGGACGCAAGGTCATCGTCGTGGCAAATCTCGCTCCCAGAAAATTACGCGGCTTTGAATCACAAGGCATGATCTTGGCGGCTTCGCTTGGCGATGAAGGGAAACCTGTCTTGGCAGGATTTTTGGAAGATGTGCCGAACGGTGCGAAGCTAAAATAGTTAAGCTAAAATACTTTTATGTCTACTACAGTTGCTGAACTTGAGCGGTTGATGAGATTACCATCAGAAACAGAACAGCTTGAGTTTAAAGAGGCAAAAAATCAGTTTGATACAACAAAGCTTTTTAGGTATTGCGTAGCTTTGGCAAATGAAGGTGGTGGGAAACTTATTCTTGGCGTTTCTGATAAGCTACCAAGGAAGGTTGTTGCCACCCAAGCTTTTTCTAACCTTGATGATATGAAGGTTAAGCTTCGAGATAGGTTAAGAATGGCTGTGATGGTAGAGGTTATAAATCACCCAAACGGTCGGGTCATAGTTTTTGAGATTCCTTCGCGCCCGCTAGCTACTCCGCTAGAATATGAGGGAAGCTACTTGATGCGATCAGGTGAAGCCTTAGTTGCGATGACGCCTGATCGCTTGCGAAAGATTTTTGCAGAAGGTGCGCCTGATTTTCTTAGCCAAGTCTCGATTAACAACTTGGCTGGTGATGACGTTATCCGCTTGCTCGACACGCAAAGCTATTTTGATCTTTTGCAAATCCCTTATCCTTTACAACAGGATGGGGTATTGGAAAAATTCAGCAGAGAAAAACTGATAACACAAGTTGAAGGCTTTTACGAGATAACCAACTTAGGCGCACTTCTTTTTGCTAAGAACCTTCGTGATTTCGACACTGTTTCAGATAAAGCCCCCCGCGTAATTGTTTATAAAGGAAAGGACAGGCTATCTGCTCGCTCAGACATAATTGGCAGTAAGGGCTACGCTGGCAGTTTTGAAAACCTGATTGAATATATCCACAGCCAAACCTCTCTGAATGAATATATTGGGCAAGCTCTTAGAGAGAATGTAATGATGTTTCCCTCTATTGCTGTTCGTGAATTAACGGCGAATGCTTTGATTCATCAAGATTTCTCAGAATCTGGTGCTTCCGTTCGGATTGAAATTTATTCTGATCGTATTGAATTTACTAATCTTGGTATTCCTTCTATACCGATAGAGCGGTTTATTGATGAAGACAACGCTCGTAATGAGCGATTAGCAGATCTCAGCCGAAGGCTCCGATTGTGTGAAAAACGTGGGAGTGGGGTTGATAAAGTCATCAATGTTGTGGAGTTATTTCAACTCCCTGCGCCTGATTTTCGGGTTGCGGACAGGCATACAATAGCTATTTTGTTTGCTCACGTAGGGTTAGATGAAATGAGTAAAAGCGATAAAATACGTGCCTGTTATCAACATTGTGTTTTAAAATATGTTATGAACGAGAAGATGTCCAATCAATCATTGAGAGAACGATTCAAACTACATGATAGCAAATCTGATTTAGTATCGCGCATCATTAGAGATACGATTGATGCTGGAAAGATTAAGCTGGATGATCCAGAAAATTTCTCAAAAAGGTATGCCAGATATATTCCTAGTTGGGCATAGTTTTATTTGCAAGCAAACAGGTTTTTCTTAAAAATTTTTTTTAACCGCTTATTTTTCAAGAATTTCCAATTTGCAGACAAATTCCTTTTCCTAAAGTACCGCTTTAAATATGCCCCGCAACACCCGCCAAAATCTAACCCAAGCCCTCTTCGCCGAAAATCCTGTGCTTTCTGTTAGTGAACTTACAGCGGACATCAAATCTTCGCTCGAATCCGAATTTCGTGATTTGTATGTGCAGGGCGAAATTTCTAATTTCAAAAAACATCCTTCCGGGCATTGGTACTTCACGCTCAAAGATGATCTGGCGCAAATCAGCGGCGTATATTTCAAACAATGGAATCGCCTGTTGCGCTTCGATCCTGAAAATGGTTTGGAAGTGAAAGTGCGCGGGCGGTTGTCGGTCTGGGAAAAAAGTGGCAATTATCAGCTCAACGTTGAATCTATGGAGCCGGTCGGCGTTGGCGCACTCCAGCTTGCGTTTGAACAATTGGCGCGGAAGCTTCAGGAAGAAGGATTATTTGACGAAGAACACAAACGTCCACTGCCGATGGTTCCTCGCAAAATCGGGATCGTGACTTCTCCGGCGGGCGCAGTCATTCGGGATATGCTCCATGTGTTGGAACGCCGCAATCCCGGCATTGATGTTTTAATCGCCCCAGTCAGGGTTCAGGGAACTGGAGCCGCCGCTGAAATTGCGCAAGCGATAAAATTGCTTAGTGATAATCACGTAAAATTTGGCATTGATGTGATGATTGTCGGACGCGGCGGCGGCTCGGTAGAAGATTTATGGGCTTTCAATGAAGAAATTGTAGCTCGTGCCATCCACGCTTCAAAAATTCCTGTCATTTCTGCCGTGGGTCACGAAACAGATTTTACGATTGCAGATTTGGTCGCTGACAAACGTGCGCCGACGCCTTCCGTCGCCGCCGAATTGGTTGGCGCAGAAGCCTTTGAACTTCGTGCACAGGTTGATAGTTTGCTTTCTTATATGGGTCGCGCCATGGGTTATTATTTATTGCAGCGGCGATCCGAACTGCGCGATGCACTTGAAAGTCAGGGCTTTGCGGAAACGATTGGCAAGATCATAAAACTCAGCTCTCGTGTCCGCGAACTTGAACGGCGTGGCGCGATGGCTTTGAAAAATAATTTGCAGCACGCCAAATTCCGCGTCGAAGCGGCGCATCGTCATTTGTATATTTCTGATTGGCGTGCTCCATTGGTTGTAGCCGAAACCCGCCTTCAGGTTGCTTGTCAAAAATTACAGCGGCAGATGTTGTCAAAACTTGAACGCCGACAACATCAACTGGCGCTGACTTCTGGAAAATTAGATATGCTTTCGCCGTTGTCAGTGTTGAGTCGCGGATATACTATAGTGCGAAACGAAGCGGGACAATTAATCTCAAGAGGCGCCGATTTGCAGCGCGGGCAAAAAGTCGCCATTCGATTTGAAGACGGTGACGCAATTTGTGAAGTAATTTCTGCTGCGGAAGCCCGCACGAAGTAAGGGCGCACACTTACTCCGTGCGTGTTTCTGCATAAAAATAATTTTATGGCTAACGCAAAATTACAATCCTTTGAGCAATCGCTGACGAAGCTTGAAACTATCGTTTCGCAACTGGAATCCGGCGAGTTGCCTTTAGAACATGCGCTGGAAATCTTTGAAGATGGCGTCGGCTTAGCGCGTCAATGTCAGGCGCATCTCGCCGAAGCCGAACGCAAAGTTGAGATGTTAATGCGTGAACGTGGCGAATTAAAAACCGTACCTTTTGACTCCGATTCTGAATCCTCTTCCCCAAAAAATTCAAACCGGACAGTTCAAACAAAATCAGATTCTGACTCCGATACTACCGTAAATTTTGATGATGACATCCCTTTCTAAAGTTTCCATTACCCAATATTTGCAACAACAATCTGCGCGTACCGATGAATGGCTGGATCGTTTATTGCCTGCCGCTGAATTTGTTCCGCAAACCATTCATGAAGCGATGCGCTACAGCATTTTCGCCGGAGGCAAACGATTGCGCCCTGCCCTTGTCATCGCCGCTGGTGAATTATTTAACGCGGATGAAAAATCTTTATTGCCTGCTGCCTGCGCCGTCGAAATGATTCACACCTATTCATTGATTCATGATGATCTGCCTTCGATGGATAATGATGACTACCGTCGCGGTCGCCTGACGAATCACAAAGTGTACGGCGATGCGATAGCCGTCCTCGCAGGCGATGCGTTATTGACGCAAGCTTTCATTACACTCTCAGAAATTGAAGGTCTTGATGCTGATCGAAAACTCAACATCATTCATGAAGTCGCAACCGCTGCCGGAACAGTCAAAGCCTTAATCGGCGGTCAAGTCCTCGACATTCAAAACGAAGGCAAGCCGTTCGATGCCGCATTGCTGGATTCAATTCACAAAGCAAAAACCGGAGCGTTGATTCGTTGCTGCGTTCGTATTGGAGCGATTATTGGTGGCGCGAGTTCTGAACAACTGGCTTTGCTCACGGAATACGCCGAAAAATCCGGCTTAGCTTTTCAAGTAGCAGATGACGTGCTGGATGCGACTGCGACCAGCGAAGAGTTAGGGAAAACCGCTGGCAAAGATGCGGCGGTGCAAAAGGCGACTTACGTTGCTTTATATGGAGTCGAAGCCGCCCGGGTACGTGCGCAACTTTTATATGCTGAGGCAATTTCTGCCGCGCAGAAAACTGGACTTGCAACTAAGCGGTTGGAACAAATTGCGCAATTCATCATTGAGCGTCAGTCCTAACCTAGGAGCGCAAGTGTCTCTCTTGCCGTGCTGGCGTCTTCGCTCAGCACGGATCGGCGATTCACAACTGCCCATAAGTAAAGCTCGAAGACTCGCTTTTTCAGCAAGCGAGCCGCTTGCGCTCCCAGCTTGCTTGCGCTCCAGTCAGTTTTCCTTGACAACCCTCGGTACGATTGATAGTCTTTCGCGTTTCTAACTTGAGTTTACTGGAGTAATTGTCATGGCAAAAAGAACTTTTCAACCAAATAATCGCAAACGAGCAAAAACACATGGATTTCGTGAACGCATGAGCACCCGCGCTGGTCGTGCGGTCATTAGGCGTCGTCGTGCCAAAGGACGCACTCGTCTGACTCCGTTCCATTATTAATCCCGAACTCTTTGAATCAGGTTTTCGTATCCGAGATGGATGGTTTTGATGAAAATTCCGAAACAACATCATCGTTTACTTTTAAGCCGCGAATTCAAGGTTGTTTACGCCAAAGGCAGAAAAATTAGTACACCGTACTTTTCTGCGTTCGTGATTAAAACAGAATCGGAACATCAGCGGTTAGGTCTGACTACCACGCGAAAAATTGGTAATGCTGTCCTGAGAAATCGTTGTCGGCGCAGGCTCAGGGATGCTTTTCGATTTCGTGATCTTTCGTCGTTAAGCGGAGTCGGATTTGATGTCGTTCTCAACGTCAGGCCTTCTACGGCGACGGCGGATTTTAAAGATATTGAGTCCGCTTTCGCTCAGTTCTTTCAACGCTTTCGACAAACTCTGGATAAAGAAGCGGCTTAATCTTGGCGGCAAACAATGAAAACGATTGCGGTTTACATCCTGCGTGGATACAAATTGATAATCTCGCCGCTCTTTCCTCCGTCTTGTCGCTTTTTACCAACTTGCTCAGAATATGCCGCCGAAGCCATTAGTAAGCATGGTTTTATTAAAGGATCGGCAATGGGAATTAAACGCATTTTGCGCTGTCACCCTTTTAGTTCCGGTGGATATGATCCGGTGCAGTAATTTTATTCAGAAACCGCAGCCCCCACGCTCCCGGAGATTCTGAGATGAGTTTTATTGATGGAAAAACAACGGCTCACGATTTTTATCATTCTCTCCGCTATCATCCTCTTTGGATCACAATATTTATTTAATCGTTTTTACCCGCAACCTAAGAAAGTAGAAGTAGCTCAAACCGCTCCGACTCCTAGCGCCAGCGCATCTCCTTCGACAGCTCTTCCAACTCCGGCTTCATCGGTTACGCCAACTGCTACGAACGTTCCGCAAGCGGAAGTGCGTGAGATTAAGATTGAAACTCCGTTCTGGTCAGGAAATCTTTCTAATCAGGGAGCTGTCATCAATCAGTTAGTCATGACGCACCTCCCTGACGACGAAGGGAAAGTAGGCAAGCCAATTGACGCTCCCAACGGAGTGTTATTGGTTTCACCAGAAAAAAGTAAAGATCTCGGCGCACCGCTTCGTCTATCAATTCCCACCGATAAAAATCTCGAAAAGCAAATCAACGAAGCTCGCTTTACGGTCACTGACACGCCTGAATCCAATCTTAAAATTAATACTGGTTCATCAAAAACAATTACGTTGATCTACGATGGTGGAAACGGAATTCAAGCCACAAAAATCTTTAGCTTCAATAGTTTAGGCTACGATTTTGATTGCACGGTAGACGTGAAGCGCAATGGTCAACCAGTTGAAACATTTCTAGTGATCGGCCCCAGCTTTGGCGATCAAAATGTAAAGGTTCACGGCGGATATTATTCACAGGAATCCATTTCAACAATTTCTGCTGCCGCTGGAATTGAACGACATACTGGGTCATCTATTTCCAATGTCGAATTCACTCCGGTCAATGCCACACAAGTTCGATGGGCTTCGAGTGACGATAATTACTTTGCGATGGCAATTATGCCGACAACTCCGTCCAGAGCTGTCAGCGTCATGAACACAAAACGCAAAGAAGTCGTGAACGGTAAAGAAGCTGAACTCAATCATGTTTCGACCGCTGTGCAGGTTACGAATGGTCAGATTAATCACATTTATGCCGGTCCCAAAAATATCAAGATGCTTCGTCGAGTCAGTGAAGAGCTGAAGCTTGGTGATGACAGTGTCAATCTTGAACGTGTTGTGAATTATGGATGGAGTTGGATCACTCCAATTGTTAAGCCGATTGCCTGGTACATGCTGAACATCCTTCAGTTTATTTACCGGGGAACACAAAATTACGGCTGGGCAATTATCGTACTCACAGTAGCGCTAAACATGTGCTTCTTCCCTCTTCGTTGGCGTAGTTCGATTTCGATGAAGAAAGCTGCTGCGATGCAACCTAAGATGAAGGATTTGCAGGAGCGCATGAAGAAGCTCGGCAAAGACGATCCGAAGATGGTTGAGTTGCAAAAAGAACAGGTCGCATTGATGCGCGAAGGCAATCCCTTAATGGGCTGTCTGCCACTGTTTTTGCAGATGCCATTCTTTTATGCAGTCTATGCGGTGCTGACTACTGCGGTCGAAATTCGGCATACCAGCTTCATGGGATGGATTCATGATTTGGCAGCGCCCGATCCCTGGTATATTCTACCAGTGGTTTTCGTGATCTCGATGATTGTGCAACAAGCGTTAACGCCTTCGACGGCTGATCCTGTCCAAAAGAAGATGCAGTATATTATGCCTCTCTTTATGGGTTACTTTTTCATCAATGCACCGGCTGGATTAGTTCTTTACTGGATGTGTGGAAACCTCGTAGGGATCACACAGCAATATGTCATCAATAAGATTTCTCCGGCCCCGGCAGTACAACTTCCCGACGGGAAAAGCTTAGCTGTTCCGTCAAAGGGCAAAAAGTCATCGTAATGGTTGGTGGATTTTAAATTCTGAGTTGGTATTTTTATGACAACTGAGACGAATAACGAACTGAATTCCAAGGTACAAGATTTTGTTGAAGAGCTGATTAACCACTCTTCGCTGGATTTGCGAGCCAGTGTCAGCAAAGAAGAGGATGAAAGTATTCTGGTTGAATTCCAGGGCTTCGATCTTTCTTTATTGCTTGGACACAACGCCGAATTGCTGGATGCCATGCAATACATTACGCGTCGCGTCTTTGCCGATGAAGTAGCCGAAGGAGCGCAAATTGATTTTGATGCCAGTGGCTACCGCGAAGCGCGTCTGGTTGAATTAGAATTAATGGCGCAGAAAGCGGCGGATCGCGTGGCTACCACAAAAATTGCTTTTGTCTTTGACCCGATGAATGCGCAGGATCGTCGCATCATCCACAATGCGATTCTCGATTTTCCTGAAGTCAGAACCGAAAGCGAAGGCGATGGACAAATGCGCCGCGTGAAGATTTTACCAGCGTAGTTATTTGCAAAAACTAAAATCAAGCCAGACAGGATGGACAAGATTTTTATCAGGATTAACAGGCGCTGTCTTGTCAATCTTGAAAAAATCTTGTCCATCCTGTCTTTGTTTTTTATGAGCCTGTATGAAAATTCCACTATCGTCGCCATCGCTACGCCGCCCGGATTCGGCGGCATTGGCGTCATTCGCCTCAGTGGAAAAAATTCTCTCGACCTTATTCAAAAATTACTTAACCCAGCCAGGCCAATTTCATTTTCACCGAATCAGGTTTCATTTCATCATCTGATTCATCCTGCCACGAAACAAATTATTGACGATGTTCTCATCACGTATTTCAAAGCGCCACATTCTTTCACCGGCGAAGACATCATTGAAATTTCCTGTCACGGCTCACCCGTAGTTTTATCCGAAGTTCTTCAGTTGCTGATTTCCTGCGGCGCACAATTGGCTCAAGCTGGAGAATTTTCGATGCGAGCCTTTCTAAATCAACGAATGGATTTGACGCAGGCCGAAGCCATCAACGATTTGATTCACGCGCAAACAAGCTACCAGGCAAACATCGCAGCCCGCCAACTGCGCGGCGAATTATCCAAACAAATCAAGCCCATCAAAGATGCGTTGATTGAAATGATCGTATACTTTGAATCATCCGTAGAATTTGTCGAAGACGATCTTGATGCGCTTGATGTCGAACGATTCAAGCTCAAGCTTGACGGATTAATCGCTTCGATCAATCAATTAACTTCGAGCTATCGGTTAGGGCGGTTGATTCGTTCAGGAATAAAATTGGCGTTAATCGGTCGCCCGAATGTTGGCAAATCGTCCGTCTTCAATCGTCTGCTGGGAAAAGATCGCGCCATCGTCACGCACCTTCCCGGCACGACACGCGACACGCTCACCGAAGTTTTTTCGATCAATGGAATCCCCGTTGAATTGATTGACACCGCAGGCATTCGTGAAACCGAAGACCTGGTAGAAAAGCTCGGTGTCGAAAGAACAAACTCCGCCATCGCCGACGCCGATTTTGTCATTGCCATCATCGAAGCCAATCAAACTCCATCACCGGACGAAATTACTTTTCTGGCGCAATTGCCCATCAATTTGCTGGTCATCAACAAATGCGATTTGGGATTTGAATTGAGTGATAAATTAACGCAAAAAATTATCAATGAAAAACCTGTCGCCAAAGTCTCAGCGCTAACCGGGCAGGGAATTAACGAATTGCGTGAGAGCATTCATTCCGCCTTAACTTCCGGCGCACAGATTTTCACCGAAGGCGGCATCGTTACCAATGAACGCCACTACCTCGCGCTCGAACAATCCCTAACCGCCATGCGTCAGGCGCAAGAAAATTTGTCGGCTGGACTCACTGAAGAAATTGTCCTAGTGAATTTACACGAAGCCCTGAAAAGCCTCGGCGTAGTCACCGGAGAAACCCTGATCGGCGACATCATCAATCAAATTTTCTCAACATTTTGTATTGGTAAGTAAAAGCTAAATTTTACCTGTTTCTTACTCTGATAAAGTTGTAATTAACCTCTCAAAGTTAGTTATGATATGCTTGTACTTTTCAGCAATATTAATAATTTTTTTCATGTACAGTTTTGACGAAAAATTTGATGTGATTGTGATCGGCGCCGGACACGCCGGATGTGAGGCTGCGCATGCGGCTGCTATGATGGGATCAAAGACGGCGATGGTCACGTTCAACCTTGACCTGATTGCGCAGATGTCCTGCAATCCGGCGATTGGCGGTATTGCGAAAGGTCATCTTGTCCGCGAGATTGACGCGCTGGGCGGAATTATGGGACGGGTCATTGACGCTACCGGAATTCAGTTTCGGTTGCTGAATCGCAGTCGCGGCCCCGCAGTCCAAGCTCCACGCGCTCAGGCGGATCGCGCGCTGTATCGTCAGGAAATGCGCAGAGAGCTGGAAAATATTCCCAACCTTTCCCTTCGTCAAGGCGAAGTCACGCAGCTCTTAATCGAAGATAGTCAAATTGTCGGGGTTGAATTAATGGATTCGCGTCTGCTCGGCGCACGTTCCGTAGTGGTGACAACTGGAACTTTCCTGAACGGACTGATTCATATCGGTCAAAAAAGATTTTCGGCGGGACGTTCCGGCGAATTGCCATCTATCAAGCTTGCAGAAAATTTGCGCGAATTAGGATTCAGAATTGCTCGCCTCAAAACTGGTACACCTCCAAGATTGGATGCTCGTTCGATTGATTTTTCTGCTTTTGAAGAGCAACCCGGAGATGAATTCCCTACCCCATTCTCCTTTAGTACCAAGCATTTAGCTCAAAAACAAATCTCCTGCTACATTGGGTACACGGATGAAAATGTTCATCAAATGATTCGTGATAATATTTCACGCTCCCCCTTGTATAGCGGTCAAATTCAAGGTATCGGGCCACGCTACTGCCCTTCTATTGAAGACAAAATTGTAAAATTCCCCGATAAAGATCAGCACCAACTGTTTCTGGAGCCGGAAGGTTATAACACGCACGAAGTTTATTTGAATGGGTTTTCTACGAGCTTACCTGCTGATCTTCAGCGCGAATTAGTCAAGAAAATCCCTGGCTTGCAAAACGCTCAAATTTTAAGACCAGGTTACGCCATTGAATACGACATGGTTGATCCGACCGAGCTTTTGCCTTCGCTCGAAACCAAAAAAATTCGTGGGCTTTTCAACGCCGGACAAATTAACGGCACGACCGGATATGAAGAGGCAGCAGCACAAGGAATCATGGCCGGAATTAACGCTTCCCGCGCCGCGCACAAGCTGGAGCCAGTCTTAATTAAGCGCAGTGAAGGTTACATTGCAATTCTGATTGATGATTTAATCACGCAAGGCGTAGACGAACCATATCGAATGTTTACTTCACGTGCCGAACAACGATTGCGTTTAAGAATTGATAACGCAGATGAGCGTCTTAGTAAAATTGGCTACGAGATTGGTCTTTTAAATCAAACTTCTCATTTGAATTATCAAGATAAAGCTATTAGAAAGAAAAAGATAAGAGAATATTTCAACCGGACTGTTATCGCTACCAGAACTGCGAATTATTCAACTTTTTCAGATGCGTCCGGTGTTGTACTCAATGAGCCGGTGCATTTAAGTCAGTTATCCAAGCGACCTGAACTTGTGACTGAGCAAATTTCCCTGCTTTTACCACAGGAAATATTGGATTTTCCTGAACAAGACATCACTTCTGTTATAACGGATATTAAATACGAAGGGTATCTTGCTACGCAGGATAGCTTTACGGCGAGAATGGCTAAGCTTGGAGACCGTACTATTCCAAATATAATTCAATATTCATCTATCCCTGGTCTCTCAAATGAGATGATTGAGCGCCTGAGTCGTATTCAGCCTCAGACATTAGGTCAGGCGACAAGAATTCCTGGCATTACCCCCGCTGCGATCTCAATCCTAACGATCCACGTGGAACTAATGTCACGCCACAAGGCGCAAGCTTCATGAAACCCGAACAATTAGCAAAATTCATTACCGAGCTGGCAAGTTCCAGTCTTTATAGCAACAAATCATTAACAGCTTCCATGATTGATAAGCTTGAGACTTATTACAAAGCCATTTTGAAGTGGAATGAGTTTATTCCACTGACCACTATCACTGATCCGGTAGAATTTGCTCAAAAGCACATCCTTGAATCAATTTTTACTGAAACATATATCCCGGAATCCGTAAAAGAAATTTGGGACATTGGGACAGGACTTGGAGTCCCGGGAATCCCGATAGCCATTATTCGCCCTGAATCTCAAATATTTCTTATTGAAGCTAACAAAAAGAAGTCTATTTTTCTAAAAGAAGCGGCTCATGAACTCCAAATCTCAAACATTAAAGTAATCAATAATAGATTTGAGGCACTTCCGGCCTTCTCACCAGAATCCTGCGTCATGTCGCGCGCTTTAGATGATCTCAAGCACCTGCTCCCGAAAATTCTTAACAGCACACAGGAAAGTCATCTTACACTCCTGCTTGGAACCTCAGAGTTGCTCGCTAACACTCATAAACTCCTAAGCACATCGAATCGGCAATTAAATTCATATAAAATCCCACAATCAATGGATAGGTTGGTTATTTCCATCTCTTGTTGCACGTGAAACATGTCAGTACCGCATGCGGTAGCGGGCGGGTGTTCTGGAATGTTTCACGTGTAACAAGTAAGGTAGGCTTTGCATCCATAAACTCTTGTGTTATTTTCTAACTCGTTACTAACTAGCCAGAAAAGTCGGTGAATATGGGTAAAATAATAGCAATTTCAAATCAAAAGGGCGGTGTCGGGAAAACAACGACAGCCATTAACCTTTGCGCTTCATTGGCAGCCGCTGAAAAAAAGACCCTCCTTGTTGATCTTGACCCTCAGGGGAACGCTACCAGCGGTTGTGGGATCAAAAAAGGATCATTTAAAAGGGGGCTTTACCATTGCCTTATCGTGAATGAGTCTATTCGGAACGTAACACTGGGAACGGAGCTGGAATTCCTCAAAGTAGTGCCATCTGATCGGAATTTAGCTGGTGCAGAGGTTGAATTAGTAGATTTTGAGAACAGGGAATTCAAACTCAAGGAATTACTGGAAGAAATTAGAAATGATTACGATTATATCTTGATTGATTGCCCCCCCAGTCTCGGTTTATTGACTTTGAATGCCTTAACTGCCGCAGATTCCATCTTAGTGCCAATTCAATGTGAATATTTTGCACTGGAAGGTGTCACAGAGCTTTGGGATACATTGGTTAGAATTCGCCGTGGATTAAATCCCAATCTGGCAATTCAGGGATTCTTACTCACCATGTATGATGAGAGAACCAATTTAGGGAATCAAGTTGTCTCCGATTTGAGAGACTTCCTTGGCACTCAGGTACTGAATACGATGATTCCTAGAAATATCCGGTTAGCAGAAGCGCCAAGTTACGGAAAACCGATCATCCTTTACGATATAAAATCAAAAGGAGCCGAAAGTTATATTAATTTAGCGAAAGAGGTGATGGAAAATGACCAGAAAAGCATTAGGTAGGGGTCTGAGCGCGTTGCTCTCAGACTTGCCAAACAGTATCAATGCCGTCCCTTATAGTGATAATAAAAGAGAAGAACTGAGAGATGTTGATATTGATCTGATAGACCCGAACCCTCACCAGCCAAGAACAACCTTTACCGAAGAAAAAATAGCAGAATTAGCTCAATCTATTAAGGAGAATGGGTTGGTTCAGCCGATTTTACTCCGTCGAAAAGATAATGGTCGGTATCAGATAGTGGCTGGAGAAAGAAGGTGGCGCGCCTCGCAAGTTGCTGGATTACAAAGAATTAGCTCTGTTATCAGGGAAATGGAAGATGATAAACTCCTGGAAGTTGCACTCATTGAAAACATTCAGCGGCAGGAATTAAATCCAATTGAAGAAGCCTTAGCCTATCAAAGATTAGTCACCACCTTAGACCTGACTCAGGAAGAAGTTGCCAGAAGAGTAGGGAAAGACCGTTCTTCCGTCGCAAATTATGTCCGGTTATTAAAGCTCCCGGAAAATGTCCAGAAAATGGTCGAAACAGAAAAGATTTCGATGGGGCATGCCAGAGCCATATTGGGACTCGAATCCCATGAGCTACAGGCAAAGTTAGCGCAGCAGATTATTGACAAAAAGATGTCTGTCCGCGAGACAGAACGCGCCGTTCAGCAAAAATCTATTTCAAAATTAGAAGATGAAACTGATTCGACTGCGGTTAAGAATGATGCTAACATTCGCGCTGCCGAACTAAAATTGAAAAGGTTTCTTGGAACCCAGGTAAAGATCCAAATCAGTTCCAAAGGTGGAAAAATAAGTATAGACTTCAGTTCCGCAAATGAACTAGATCGAATTTATTCAATCTTAATGAGGAAGACTGACGTCAGCAGTCAAGATTTAAATAGCGAATTGTAAATACCCAAAGTAACAACCACAAAGGAAAAAAACGATGAAATTTGGTAAGTCTTCTTCAATCTCAAATATTTCTTCATCCGAAGCGCCTCCTAGTGATCTTAGGGGATTTTTAGGAGAGGGAACCGAAATCAACGGAGAGCTGACCTTTAGAGATATGCTCCGAGTTGATGGAGCAGTTTCAGGTAAAATAATTTCTGAATCAGGAACCTTGCTGGTCGGTGAAAGAGGAGTTATTAAAGCCTCAATAGACGTTGGAACCGTCTCGGTCAGCGGAACGATTGAAGGGCCGGTAACTGCTAAAAATAAAGTCGAGATTCATCCTACCGGAAAAATCTATGGCGATGTTTATACCGCAGCACTAATTATTGAACATGGAGCACTCTTCGATGGTAAGTGTCACATGACGGGCCGAGAGAATGCTCCCAGGACAGACTTAAACGATTAGGTCAGCATATTTTAAACAGCCTGAGAGAAATGGATAAAAGCGGCAACTTATTGCCGCTTTTGGGTTTATAGTTACATGAAATAATAAGCCAGGAGTTTTCCACAACTATTTCCACAGTCACGGAAAATGGTTGATGTGGTTAAATAGGTTAAAGTAAGACGTGAGCTAAAGCTGAGGAGACGACATCAGCAATAGGGTATTGAGATAACGCAAGAGATGAAATAAAGACCGTCATAACTTTTGACTTTCCCCATGGCTGCCAGCGTTGCAAAAATAATTCAGAACCTGAATCGGAAAAAACTGTCAGGACAGGAATCCCCAGAGCCGCCGCAATGTGTTGCCCTGAAGAATCGTATCCGATGTATTGGTCAGAACTGGAAATAAGCGAAGCGAATGATCCTATCCCACCTTCCCAAAAAATAATTTGAGGATTTAGAAAATCTGTATCCGACAACAGAGGATATGAATCTTCTGACAATCTAAGAATCCGCACGCCCTCAGAAAGAAAGACTGATTCTAATTCGTGTGTGAGGGAAAGTTCAGAAGAAGAGAAACCAGAGTCAATGATAACGGAGGAAGTTCTTAGCAGTGAGCGCACCAGTTCGACTTCAAAAGCAAAACCTACACGCTTGACCTCATTTCCTCCAACGCCAAAACTGAGAGAAATCACCGGACGAGTAAGACGCGAAGTCACAAATTCTCCGATAGATTTTTGAGGCTCAGGAAGATTAAGAAACGAGAAGCTATGCGGCAAAGATTCGCAAAGCTCGTTAACCCAAACTGAAGAAAGTTGACCAAGCGAAGAAACGCCATCGCTTTGAAAACTTCGGCTTTCAAAGAAAAAATAATTGGAATCATCCTGACCAAGCGGAAGCAAGCCAAGTTGTGATAAGCGTGAATCAGGATCAACGATACATAAATGGTCGGAAGTGAGTCCTGCAATTTCATCATTCACCACCTGTAGTACATCTAGCCAGCTTAATAAACGAGAATTTAGCGTTGAGCCGCGACCATAGCTAATTTCACGGACGCGGATTCTTTTATCACCGCCATAAAGCTCGCGTAACTTATTAGACCCAAGCAAAACCAATTCAGCTTCGGGAAACACTTTTTTCAGATGAGCCATCAGTACAGAAGTGATTGCGACATCCGCTCCAATCGTGACACGAGATAAAAAAAGAATCTTCTGCAGCGGCAGCTCGTTAGAAAGTAAGTGATTTTTATTAACAAGATTTCTTTTGCGAGCAAACAAAGAATTTTCGTCTGGTAAATTGAATTTAGTTAACGCCTCATCAAAGGCTTTCATTTCAGGCAAATGCCGACAAAAAGAAATGACCTGCGCAAAGACAGGATCATAAATTTCACACAAAGCCGGATCGAAAGAATCATTAAGCTTCTCAATTAAGTTTGGGAATAAAGCATCTAACCCGGTTTTGGAAAAATTAGCCTCAGGATGGGAATTTATGTCACACAAAAGCTCGACTGATTCACGAAGCGGAAGTCCGGTTAATGAATGATATTCAAAAAAAGAAATGACAGCACGATTGGCAAAAGATGTAACTTCGGGCAGAGAAAAACAATTGATGCCTTCTCTGTATTTCGCCAAATCGTCAAGAGCGTGTTGCTGGATATTTACTGGATTCATCAGTGAGAAACTATAACATTCATATCCGAAAACAGGCGATGCGGTATAATGAACTGCCTCAAGATTCAAAAGGATTTTCTGGAATGAAGATAAAATTACGATATTTAGTAACGATTTCAATAATGCTCACGGCATTACTAAATTTACAGGCTCAGGACAATAAACAAGAACCTGAAGTCCTGAAAGTGGACACCAGTTTAGTTTCGATTGAAGTGAACATTAACAGTAAAAATTCATCCAGAAATATTGCCAACCTGACGGCGGAAGACTTTACAATTTACGAAGATGGGGTAAAGCAAAAAGTTGAAAATTTTGCTTCAACCGAAAGTCCTTTTAATCTGGTACTGATGGTGGATACTTCAGGCAGCGCACGCGATGAAGTGGATTTAATGAAAAAAGCCGCAAGGAGATTTCTAAATGAATTACGCCCGCAAGATCGAATTGCCGTAGTTGAGCTAAATCAACGAGTCACCGTCATGGAAGGTCTGACTTCAGACCGAGTCAAAATCGAAAGCGCGATAGATTTTTTACAACCAGGGACAGGAACATCGTTTTACGATGCGCTGCAAATCACACTTGATGAAGTGCTCAGTAAAGCAACCGGACGTAAGGCAATTGTGGTCATGACTGATGGTGTAGATTCGGTCGGAGCCGCAACCTTTGATGAAATACTACCAGAAATTGAACGCTCAAAAGTCACGACATATTTTCTGGAAATAAATACCGAAGCTACCACCGAAGCCGGAATGTTGCGTAACTGCGATGACGAAAAAAGTTTTCACTTTTCCAGAAAGCAGCTCAAAAAATATTTAGCGGAATACGCCGAAGGTCTGGACGATAGCAGATATGAAGATCACTGCGAATTGTCAAAACTAGAGCGAATGCAGATCAATCGTCGCCTCTACGAATCCGCCCGAAAGGAATTACGAGAACTCGCCTCACAAACCGGAGGAAAAGTTTATCCGTGCAAACGACTCGCTGAACTTGAACCCGCTTATTCGCAGATTGCAGCCGAGCTACGGACACAATATTCCATTGGCTACTATCCAACTAACGAAAAGCACGATGGAAAATGGCGTTCCATAAAAATTGAAATCAAGAAGTCAGGATTGGTAGCAAAAACTAAACCTGGTTATCGCGCACCGGAAGAATGATTACACCAAAAGGTATGACGAGCTTTCGCAATGGTGCGCAGATCAATTGTCATAGAATTACCTCTCCGCAATTTTCCTCAATAAAATCAACCATTCCAAGTAGGTCACAGGCTGGCACACGCTTTGCAAAACTCCTAAACAAGTTTCCCCTTATGATCGGAGTTCACAATGTTTGGAATCAGCAAAGAACAACAGAAAAAAGAAGAAGCGATCCTAACCATTTTTCTGGTCGGAATCAACCTCGGACTTTTAGCAATATTTGCGTTGGTTTGTTTACGATAAAATCCGTCTGACTTGTACGACGCAACCGCAATCAACTAATATCGCCCTTGATGGGCAAAGTCACTTCTCTCGACCAACTAACAGCAGAGCGCGAAAAACTGCGTGCACAAAATAAAACTGTAGTCTTCACGAACGGATGTTTTGACCTCCTGCATCCCGGTCATGTGCGCTACATGCAAATGGCACGCGACCTCGGCGATGTGTTAGTCGTAGCCCTTAACAGTGACCGCGCTGTAAAAATTCTCAAAGGCGATTCCCGCCCAATTCTCAAAGAAAATGAACGCGCCGAAGTCATGGCTGCGCTCGCCTGCGTTGATTATGTAATGATCTTCGATGACATTTCTCCGCGTGAAACGATTGCTGCTTTGTTGCCCGATATTCTAGTCAAAGGAGGAGATTGGGGAGTAGATGAAATTATTGGACGCGAAGAGGTTGAAGCAGCAGGAGGGAAGGTGATGAGCTTGCCTTTTGTTGAGGGAGTTTCGACTACAGAAATTATTGAGCGCATCTTGAAAAGCCAAATAAATTGATGATTCAAATAATAGAATCCAATCAGGAAATCAGGAAGATCATAGCCGAAGTAAGAGCAGGCAAGCGCGTCGTCAGCATTGCAGGTCTCGGCAATGGCGCAAAAGCTTTAGTCATCGCATCCTTACAAAAAGCGACGGGCAAGCGGTTCGCACTTCTCAGTCTTCGTAATCGTGATCTTGAAGATTTAGAACGCGACCTGAAATTTTTCTACAACACTATCAATCATCGCAACGAATGCGAAGAGCAGGTTTTTACGTTGCCTGCCTCTGAAAGTGATCCGTACAGTGGCGTTTCTCCGCACGCAGAATTACTTGAAAGAAGGGCATTGGCATTGTGGCGTTTGGCTTCGGGCGCAGGCGAGATTGTGATGTTGACGGCGCGTTCGTTGCTGCAAAGATTCGTTCCGCCGCAGGAAACAAAGCAGGCCGGAGTGACTTTGCGTATTGGCGAAGAATTGCCGCTCGATGAATTGCTCAATCATTTGCACGCGATTGGTTACGTTCGCGCTGATCCAGTGGGCAACGTCGGTGAATATTCTTCGCGGGGCGGCATTCTGGATTTTTATTCTCCGAGTCGTGGCATTGATGAAAGCGAAGAAGCGTTGCATCCAATTCGCGTAGAATTTTTCGGCGATGAAATTGACTCGATTCGTGAATTCGATCCTGAAACGCAGCGTTCACTCAGAACTATCGAAGAAGCTGTCATTGTGCCGATGCGCGATGAAAGGTCTTCGGCGCAGGATTTCAAAGATTGGGCGAATATTGCGCGTGAACATTGGCACGATGAAAAATATGATCGGGCGTTGCGTGATCGTTTGGTTTACGCTGATGATGGCGAGCCGTTTCAGGGCTGGGAATTTTTGCTGCCGTTGGTGAAGCCGCTCACCGCATCCGTGTTTGATTATCTGCGCGACACGGTGCTGGTAGTTGACGAGCCATCCGAAATCGAAAAGCAAATCAAAACGATTCAGGAAGAGTTACAGCGCGGCTTTGATCGCGCCGAAGCTGTAGATGATATTGCCTTGTTGCCTGAGAAATTGTTTTTGTCCGCTGAGGAATTGCGAGAAAAAATCACACAGCTTCAGCGCTTAGAACTTCGATTATTGGGAAGCGCAGCGTTAAGTTTTGAAGAAGAACTCAGCACCGAAGATGTGGCGGCGACTGCCATCCTGAGCGAATCTGCCCACGAAGCATTTACCCGCGAACGCGCCATTGGCCCACTATTTCTATTTCCTCCTGAACCCAACATTTCAGAAACAAATATCAGTTCCCGCGCCGTCCGAAAGTGGCATGGAAAAGTCGGCGATCTGGCGAACGAATTAAAACAGCAAAACGATCAAACAATTTTCGTCCTGCCCAGCATCGGCGTAGCCGACCGCATCCGCGAAGTCCTCAACGAATACGATGTCAGGTTAATTAATCACAACGAATCTTTTCCGGCCACCGATCACCGACCACCGACCACCATCATCGGCGATCTCTCCGTCGGCTTCTCACTCCCCGCTTCAAATCTCACGTTTTACACCGAACGAGACATCTTTGACGAAGCGATTCACGTTGAGCGACGCACCAATAAAACCAGGGCTACGCGCTCGCCTGCGGCTGCGTTCCTGTCAGATTTTCGTGACTTAAAAATCGGCGATTATGTAGTCCACGTTGACCATGGCATCGCGCAATTTCAAGGATTATTTCAACTCGACGCTTCAGGCGGAGCGACTACGGCGGCGGAAAATTATGCCCGTGCGATTGGTGCCAACACGGAAGCCAAAGCAAAGCATCGTGAATTCATGTTGTTGACTTACGCGGAAGGCACGAAGCTTTATGTGCCAGTTGAGCGGTTGGATTTAATTCAGAAATTTTCGAGCGGAGAAAGCACCGAACCCAAATTAGACAAGCTCGGCGGCATCGCGTGGGCGAAAACAAAAGCCAAAGCCAAACGCGCCATGCGTGACATGGCGGAAGAATTATTGAAGCTTTATGCCGAACGAAAATTAGCGCAGCGCAAACCATTCAGCGCCGATTCGCATTGGCAGGAAGAGTTCGAGGCTTCGTTCCCGTATGAACTCACGCCTGATCAGATCACCGCTGTTGCCGATACGAAAAAAGATATGGAAGGCGAAATGCCGATGGATCGTTTGCTGTGCGGCGATGTCGGCTACGGCAAAACCGAAGTCGCCATGCGCGCTGCCTTCAAAGCCGTGATGGACGGCAGACAAGTTGCTTTGCTGGCGCCGACTACGGTGTTGGCATATCAGCATTTCCAAACGTTTAAATCACGCTTCGCCGCGTTTCCCGTCACGATAGAATTGCTCTCGCGTTTTCGCTCTCCGAAAGAACAAAAAGAAGTTCTCGTCGGTGCTGAAAAAGGATTAGTTGATATTATAGTCGGCACGCATCGAATTCTTTCACGCGACCTGATTTTCAAAGACCTCGCCATGGTTATCGTGGACGAGGAACAACGCTTCGGAGTCGCGCACAAAGAGCGCCTGAAGCAAATGAAAAAGCGCGTAGACGTGCTGACAATGAGCGCGACTCCAATTCCGCGCACGTTGAATATGTCGTTGATGGGCTTGCGCGATATGTCCGTGATTGAAACTCCGCCGCGTGATCGGCTGGCCATTCAAACCAACGTCGTAGCGTTTTCTGAAACCGTTATCCGCGCCGCGATTGAGCAGGAATTACAACGCGAAGGCCAGGTCTTTTTCGTTCACAACCGAGTCGAATCAATTACAGAAATCGCAGCCTTAATTAAACGCACAGTCCCGCAGGCACGCATCATCGTAGCGCACGGGCAGATGGGCGAGAAAGAAATGGAAGAGGCCGTGCTGGATTTCGTCGCACATAAATTTGATGTGCTGGTAGCAACTACGATCATTGAAAACGGCATAGATATTCCGAATGCGAATACAATCATTATCAATCGCGCCGATGCTTACGGTTTGTCGCAGCTTTATCAATTGCGCGGAAGAGTAGGCAGGTCAAATCGCCGCGCCTACGCATATTTATTGATTCCGGGCGAGCAGGCGCTGACTCCGATTGCGAAAAAACGTCTGGCGGCAATCCGTGAATTCTCAGATTTAGGCGCAGGCTTCCGCATCGCGGCTTTGGATTTAGAATTACGTGGCGGAGGCAATTTATTAGGCGGTCAGCAATCAGGCCACATTGATACAATTGGTTTTGATTTGTATTGCCAGATGCTCGAACGCACCGTCAGCGAATTGCGCGGCGAAGACATCGTCGAAGAAATCACGACGCAATTAAATTTGGGAGTTGATACGCGCATCCCTGACGAATACATTTCCGACATGAGCCAACGCCTGCGCACCTACAAGCGCATTGCATCATCGCGCACCGACGAAGAACTCGCCCGCATCAAAGACGAAATCGCCGACCGCTACGGACGCTTGCCGGAATCGGTAGAAAATTTATTTTTATATTCCCGCACGCGCCGCGAATCTGAAAATTTGGGCATCCTTTCCATTGACCGCATCGCCGATAGCTTAGCGATTCGGTTCAGCGAAAAATCACGGATTAATCCTGACAGCTTAATGAAATTACTCGCAGAAAATCAGAATGCGAAATTTACGCCGAATGGTGTGCTGAAGGTAAAAATGAAGGATGACGAAGATTTGGCAAAACGTGTATTTAACTCACTTCAAGGACTGCTATCAGGATTAAGTTAATAACTAGCGTGTGTGCAACTTAAAAGTCAGCCAAAAGGGTAAAATGAAGGGGGTTGGTGACCAAGTTGGAGATTCAAACAGACAGCGACGGAATGTTTTGATTTTGTCCAAAATCAGTTTCAGGTCTTTACTCTGGAAAACCTAGTGGGCACACGGTAGACGCTTATCTAGACGCTACCATATATCAGGTGTAGTATCAGGGTATAGCTCCGATGTGTGAAGAGTTATCTTTGAATTCTACCGTGAGGTGGCGCTGAGACTTAAAGAAGTCCAGCTCCAAAGTGAAATGTGAAAAGCTGCGACTGATTAAGTCAATTTTCAGCTAACCGCCAAGCCCTGATGAATTGTGTGAGATTCATCAGGGCTTTCGCTTTTTACTTGATAAGTTTTTGGATGGCTTTGAATTCCGCGACCTCGGCTGACTTCATCATTTCAAACAAGCTCATTTCAAGCGAAGAAATTATGGCTCCGGCGGCCTGCATTTTGTTCAGCGCAACTTCGCGGTTGTGCGGGAAGCGCGCGCCGATGGCATCACTAATCAGATGCACCTGATAGCCAAGCTGCAATAAATCATGGACGGTTTGGCTGACGCAGATATGGGCTTCGATGCCGACGATGATGACTTGTTCGATGTGTTTTTCGCGGAGCTGCAAATCGAACTCAGGAACGCCACAACTGGAAAACGTTACTTTTTCAATTGGTATGATTGATTCGATAGACGGCGCAATTTCTGCACAGGTATGACCTAAACCCTGTGGATATTGTTCGGTGACGAGGATCGGAATTTTTAGAATCGCGCAACCCTGCACCATCACGGCGATCCGTTGCGCGACTTCATCAAAGTCTGGCATGACAGGGCGAAATTTTTCCTGCATGTCAATGACAGCTAACGCGGCGCGGTTACGGTCGAGTAAAGATGGATGTCGCATAAAATAATGCCTTAACGCAAGGGATCAAAGATTTTGGAGCGATAAATTTCCTTGACCCTTTGCTTCATTGTCCCTTTGCGGTGAAAAATATTTTTCTTCTCACTGTTAACGCGATAATTAAAAAGCCGCTCAAGGTGAAATTCCTGAAGCGGCTTTTGAAAGATGGTGGGCATAACAGGATTTGAACCTGTGACTTCTACCGTGTGAAGGTAGCACTCTACCGCTGAGTTATATGCCCGAATTGTCAAAGGTTTTCTGAAACATCGGATATTAACAAACGTGCAAGGCACACGTCAAACCGGCTGAACACAGGAATTTGAAAAATGCTAATCAAGTTGCTTCCATAAAACAAAGGCGTCGTGGTAAACTCTGCGGCTTTAATTAGCACTAATTTTTGTTACCTATAAAAGAGTCTGAAAGAAGCCATCAAAACTAAGGAGCAAGCGAGCGATATGAGCAATAACGGTTCCCACGACAGCACCGGCGGCAACATTGGAAAGGTTGTCCAGATTATCGGTCCGGTCATTGACGTTGAATTTTCCGGGTCAACTCTTCCCCCTATTCATCAGGCTTTGCGCGTGACCAGCGAAGGCTTTGATGTCACCAAACCAATTGATGTTATCTGCGAAGTCCAACAGCATCTGGGCGAAGGTCGGGTACGCACGGTTTCGATGTTACCGACTGACGGTATGGTGCGCGGAATGAAAGCGGTTGACACCGGCAGCGGAATCACGGTTCCTGTCGGCAACGGAACGCTGGGACGCATCATGAACGTCATCGGCGACCCGATAGATGAACGCGGCCCTGTCACCTATACTGAACGCCATGCGATTCACCGTAACGCGCCAACTTTTGATGAGCAATCTACTGAACTGGAAATGCTTGAAACCGGAATCAAAGTTATTGATTTGGTGCAGCCCTTCCTGAAGGGCGGAAAGATCGGATTGTTCGGCGGAGCCGGAGTCGGCAAAACCGTCACGATCATGGAACTCATCAATAACATTGCCAAAGCGCACGGTGGATTTTCCGTTTTCGCGGGCGTCGGTGAGCGGACTCGTGAAGGCAACGATCTCTGGTTGGAAATGCGCGAAGGCGGCGTTATTAACGATGATGACATGACCAAATCCAAAGTGGCTTTGGTCTACGGTCAGATGACGGAGCCTCCAGGAGCGCGTCTGCGCGTGGCGTTGTCGGGCTTGACGGTAGCGGAATATTTCCGCGATCAGGGTCAGGACGTGCTGCTTTTCGTAGACAACATTTTCCGCTTCACGCAGGCGGGTTCTGAAGTGTCGGCGTTGCTTGGACGTATGCCAAGCGCAGTGGGCTATCAACCGAACCTGGCTTCCGAAATGGGAGAATTGCAGGAGCGCATCACTTCGACGAAAACTGGTTCTGTTACTTCGGTGCAGGCTGTTTACGTTCCGGCGGACGATTTAACTGATCCGGCTCCGGCGGCAGCGTTTGCGCATTTGGATGCGACCACTGTGCTTTCGCGTCAGATTTCAGAACTTGGAATTTATCCGGCGGTTGATCCGCTGGCTTCGTCTTCGCGTATTCTTGATCCGCGCATTGTCGGTGAAGAGCATTACAAGTGCGCGCAGGATGTGAAGCGTGTTTTACAGCGATACAAAGATTTGCAGGACATTATTGCAATTCTTGGTATTGATGAATTGTCAGAAGATGACCGACTGACCGTGACTCGCGCTCGCAAGGTTCAGAAATTCCTTTCGCAGCCATTCTTCGTCGCCGCGCAGTTTACCGGACTCGAAGGGAAACTTGTTCCAGTCGCCGATACAATTCGCGGCTTCCGTGAAATCGTAGATGGCAAACATGATGACATTCCCGAACAGGCTTTTTACCTGAAGGGAAACATTGAGGAAGTTCTACAAGCAGCAAAGAATATGTAAGAACCTGTTTCGAGTTTTGGGTTTCGAGTTTCGGGGAGAAAAGCTTCTCGCTACCCTCGAAACTCGAAACTCGAAACTCGAAACTAAGATTATGGCCAATCAAATCAACCTTGAAGTCATCACACCTGAAAAACTTGTGCTACGGGAATCCGTAGACGAAATCGTGTTGCCGGGATTGACAGGAGAAATCGGAGTTCTCCCTGATCACGAACCTTTAATTACACAATTGAAAACTGGAGTGCTCAGTTATCGTGTCGGTGCTTCGTTACAGAAAATGCACGTCAGCGGTGGCTTTGCTGAGGTTTTGGGTGAAAGAGTTTCAGTGCTGGCAGATATTGCCGAGCAGCCTGAAGACATTGATGTCGAACGCGCTAAGGCTGCTCTGGGACGCGCCGAGAAAATGTTACTTGGCGGGGGCGATGCCGACACGGCACAAGCTGAGTTAAGTCTGGATCGTGCGAAAACCAGAATTCAGATTGCGGGATAACTTTCCGCACAAAAAATAAATTACTTTTCTAAGTGCAAGCCAACAACTTGCGCTTTTTCTTTTGCCTCTTCAGCCGACATTTTTGCAACTATCCTCCGGTCACGGCGTTTTTGAATTGGATCAATTCCGATTTTCAATAACTTCAAAGGAAATACACAAATGAAACGCAGTCTCTTACTGACCAGTATTATTCTGGCAGGTTTACTGGCAACCTTTGTTTTTGCACAAAACCGCTTCAGTAACTCCAAAAAAGATGAGCCTAAAACGCAATGGGAATATTTAGTCGTAGTGGGCGGGACACGAGTAAATTTATCCACTTCCGGGACTTCTCCATTGTTAACGAAGCTGGGGCTTGATGGTAGTTTTCGCGAGCAGTATGTACTGGAAAAAAATCTTGATAAATTGGGAGTGGCTGGTTGGGAACTTATTAATGTCACGCTTTTGCCGAATAGTAATGAACCGCTTTTTCATCTCAAACGAGCAAAAGAAAGCAGTCAATAAGTGAGATTATTTGACTGTGTATAGCCATGAGGACTAAGCTTCACAACTTATTTTGTGAAAGCTTGCCTGCATGAACACGACCAAAGTATTACTTTTTGAGAATGATGCTGCCAAAGCACAAGCTCTGCTACAAACACTGCGTGATGGTGCGAAGTCTGGTTTTGACTTGAAGCAACCGGATGAAATCGCCGAGGCAGATTTAGTAGTAATGAGCAGAGAAGAGGCTGAACGCTTGTTCTTACTCGAAACGCAGGTAGAAGCAGAGGCCGAGTGGCGAACACAGGAGCGTACTGTTGAATTAGCACAGGCGATTGAAGTTTTACGTGAACAGGTACGGGAAACACAGTTAGTCGAACAGGAAATCCGGCAGAAAAATCGTGAACTGGCGATGCTCAACGCGATCCCGGCAGCGGTCAGTGCGACACTTGATCTGTCTGAAGTTCTGCTCGTTCTGAAGCAACAATTATCTCAGCAATTGGGCGTACCAGGTGGATGTGTTCATTTATTTGAAGCGCAGCAAAATAGTTTTTTGCTCAATGAAAGTTGGGGTATTTTGGATAATTTTTTACCACTGATCCAGAAATTTGCCGGACACCTGTTTCCAGCCAACGAAATTCTCAAGACGCGTCGCCCTCTACTCTTCCCGGATGTTTTAGAAATCCCCCTTTATGTTGAACTGAAATTGCACGAAGCTCACCCGCAATGGAAAAGTTGTTTGTTAGTTCCACTGCTGGCTGATGGTGCTATGCAGGGAGTCGTCAGCTTGTTCAGTACAATAATTTTTGATGAAGCACAAATGGCTTTTTTTGCTTCGTTTGGACGGCAGGTGGGAGCGGCATTCCATCACTCGCGTTTATTCGAGCAGGTGTATGCGGCCAGAGAAAGAACGCGTATCTTGTCACAAAGACTGGTAGAAATTCAGGAAGAAGAACGGCGTAATATTGCACGCGAGCTACACGATGAAATCGGTCAATATCTGACCGGGCTGAAATTAATTTTGGAAATGAGCCTGCGCTTACCGCCGGAAGAAAGTAAATCCAACGTCCAGGATGCCCAGAATCTGGTGCTTGAATTAATGTCGAAAGTCCGGCAAATTTCACTTGATTTACGACCAGGGATGCTGGACGATTTAGGTTTATTACCGGCGCTTTTATGGTACTTTGAGCGTTATTCGATGCAAACGAAAATCAAGGTGAATTTTACTCATAGTCAACTTGAGGGGCGGAGGTTTCCTTCACCGTTTGAAACCGCTGCTTATCGGATCGTACAGGAAGCACTGACGAATGTGGCACGGCATGCCGGAGTCAAAGAAGTTTCAGTGATCGGATGGTCAGACCCGGATATGTTGTCGGTGGAAATTCAGGATCATGGCAAAGGTTTTGATCCCCAGGCAGCACTAGACGCCAATAACTCTAATGGTGTCGCGGGAATGGGTGAACGGGCGCGGTTGCTCGGTGGAGGGCTGACAATAGAATCAGATGCAGAAACCGGTACTCGGATTATTGCTGCGCTGCCTTTGGGTCAGGAAGCAATGTAACGCTCTAAAATTATGACAACGATTATTCTCGCAGACGATCACCCGATAGTTAGACGCGGCTTACGGTCAGTGCTGGAAGCTGAAAAAGGTTTTAGCTTAATTGGCGAAGCAGGCGACGGATTAGAAGCTGTTCGCATGGTCGAGAATCTTCAGCCTGATATTTTGATTACGGACATGATGATGCCTGGATTAACCGGACTGGAAGTGACACGGCAGGTCAAACATCGCGTTCCGAAAACAAAAATTATCATTCTTTCAATGCACGCCTCTGAATCTTACGTTTTGGAGGCGTTACGAAATGGGGCGAACGGCTACGTTTTGAAAGATACCGTTTCAGAAGAATTAGTCGCGGCCATCCGCGATGTGATTGCAGGTCGTCGGTATCTCAGCTCACAGCTTTCAGAACGAGCAATTGAGACCTATATCCTCAAAGCCGAATCCACCATTGAAGATAGCTACGATTCACTGACGACACGGGAACGTGAAGTACTGAAACTGGCTGCAGAAGGCAGCACGAATAATGAAATTGCTGAACGCTTATTTATCAGTCCGCGGACGGCGGAGACACATCGCGCTAATCTCATGAAAAAGCTCGCTCTCAGTAATCACACCGAGCTGATTCGATATGCCATTCGTCGCGGCGTGCTTCCTCTTGATGAATAAAAACAGCCTGAATCTGTTCTATAGATCATTTCTTCCATTTTATTCACTTCAAATCCCGTAGCTCTCTACGGAAAACTACTCTTAAAATTACGTATTTCTACTCATTGGCGAAAAGCCTTGATATGAGTAAAGTACATCTTGTTATCACGCACATCTCACTGGGTGTCAGTAGCTGCTCCGGGGATGGCAAGATTGACCACAATCTGGAGCGGCTACATTTTTTGAGAAATGAGAATCGCATAAACCAATAAGCATCGCAGGAGGAAGTGACCGTGAGTACAACATTTATTTCTCATAACAGAATCACGGATTTGAATGGCTTGATGAATGGATTTGAAACAGGTAAGGCGCAAGAACTGGTCTCGAAGTTGAAGGAAGAGGTGCAGGTTTTACAGGAAGAGATCACGCGGACAAGGTATGCATTGGATCAAAGAGATAAATTCCTAAGTGAATGTGCGCCACAGAAGGTTGAGTTACGGAGTCATTTTGATTCCGATAAATGGTGCCGGTGATTGGGGTCAGGCAATTTTATCACTCCCCCTAAATTGCCTGACAGGTGTTGGTGTTTAGAAAAGATTTGGTGCTGATGTGAAGTTGATAAATACCACCGTAGACGTTGAGGACGTAGAGGAAAAACGTCGGTGATGCAAGATTTAGTGGTGTTGGAATTGGCGGTGCTGAGATCAGGACGGGTTTGGTGCGGTGCTTGGTGGCTGCGTCCTCAACGCCTGCGGTGGTATTATTTTCTCTCCCTACTCCCCCGTTTTTACAATTTGGAGTAACTCTCCCACTCCCCCAATTAAAAACTCGGCGTTGTATGCGACGAGTTCTTTTTCTCCCCTGAATCCCCCCGTAAATCCACAGGTAGACATTCCAGCGGCTTGCCCTGCGAGCATGTCTACTTTGGTATCGCCAATCATCAAACAATTCTGCGGAGCCACACCACATAATTTTGCAGCTTCGAGCAAAGGGAGCGCGGAAGGTTTTCTCTCAGAAAAACTATCACCACCAATCACCGCCTGAAAAAAATGTGTGAGCTGTAAGCCTTCCAAAATCTTTATTGTAAATTCATACGGTTTATTCGTGACCACTGCCATCGGCAATGATTGCAGGGCTTCAAGCGTTTCACGTACGCCTGGGTACAAAACAGTCTGGTCAAGTAAATGTTCGTTGTAATGCCGCCTGAAGGAAATCAGCGCCACTTGAATTAAGGGTTCTTCTGGTTCGCGCGCCAGACTAGCGCGCAAAGCTCGTTCTACCAGTAAACGTATTCCTTCGCCGACAAAGGTAAGAATCTGCGCATCAGGAAGCGTCGCGCAGTTTAGCTCCGCCAACATCAAATTAATCGAAAGAATCAAATCAGCCCGCGAATCTATCAGCGTGCCATCAAGATCGAAAAGTAAACATTGAAATTTCATATTCAGCAGTTTAATAGGGAGTCAAATACTTTTCACCGTCAAAATGAATCAGGTGGTCTGCGTTATCGGCAATCCAGGCTTCAGTTTCCCAGGCAATCTCCATCATCCATTTTCTGAAATCATTTTTAGTTAAAAAGGCGGTTACAAAAATTAATTTTGCTGTGCAATTTTCAGTCAGATGTTTTAGCTCCAATAAGCGAACCTCACTGATTGAACCGCTGCTATGCACAGCTTCAATCAAATAAAGCCAGTTATTTTGTTTGTCGTAAGCAATAATGTCAGGCAATTCATCGTGAGACAGTTCAAAAAAATTAAGCCGCCTTAGCTCATCCCTTTCAATATGCAAAATTTTGTTCGCTGTGTCACCGAGGTAAAGTATTGGACAGCCTTTGCCAAATCGAGGCAAAAACTCTTCAATGATTTTTTTCTGAAGAACGTTATGCTCACCTGCCGATAGCTCAAGCGACTGCCCATTTGGTAAAGTGACTGGGATTTTTAAGAGATTCCGGCGGCGTGCTAAGACCTCAGAAAGTGATGATCTGTTTTGCACATAAGCAGCAAGACTTAGCGTATATTCTTCGGTATTGAATATTTTTACGAGTCGCTTAAATTCAGGTTCAAGCGAATAGCCTCTGGTCGGATCGTTGGTTGCCGCCTTTGGATTTTGCCCGCTATTGATAATCAGATCAGCCAGCACCAGTAATTTTAAATCCTTGCGGCGAATGTCGTCGTAAGAACCTTTGGAAATATTTTCCCCAAAATGCTGATTTATGAATTCAATGATGTCTCTGGATTTGAGATGACGTTCATCATCCAGCCCCTTCGCCTCAAGCCATGAACGAGTAATTCCAGCTACCGCCAAAAAACATAATGCCATTCGTTCAAGCCGTCTTTCGGTTTGTGATTCGAGAGGAATACCAACGCTCTTAAAAATCTCAACAGCTTCGTTAAGTAATTTTTTTATTTGCGCTGATTTTTTACTCTTGGGAAAGTAGTCATTCATACTGAAAAAGGCTGAATTGATTGTTGATGCTCACATTTAAGCTAACAGCGTTTTGTTGATGAGTAGCTTTAGTATCCTGCAAATAAGCCCTGACGCTATTGGCTAAATGCTTTGCCAGCATTGGCGGTACCGCGTTTCCGATTTGATAAAATTGGCTGGTTTCATTGCCCGTAAATTCAAACCAATCAGGAAAGCTTTGCAACCGCGCCGCTTCACGAAGTAATAATCTACGCCTGCGTCCATCGGATAATTTAACGCGGTGCATATCACCAGTCGGCGCAGCAATATTACGACAGGTTAAAGTTCGCGCAGGTTTGTCAGGATAAAGATCACGCGGATTGATGCACTTGGAAGCAACTTCATATTTCTTCACATATTCGTCCATCGAAGAGGTCAGAAATTTTGATTCAGGCGGAGTTGTTGCCATCAAATCGCTAATTGCTTCAGCCACTGTAAAGCGTTTTTTTTCAGGTGATGGGAAAGTAAATTTACCTTTGTGACCAATCACGAAAAGCCGCTCGCGGTTTTGTGGGACGCCATAATCAAGCGCGTTCAGCAATGCGTAATCAATGATGTAACCAAGTCTGGCAATCTCCCGCGTAATTTCTTCAAAGTACCATTTGTTGGTGTAAAGCAGTCCGCGCACATTTTCAAACAGTACAATTTCCGGCTGCACTTGCTGGATTGCCGCCAAAAAAATCGGAAAGCCATTGCGGGCATCTTCAATGCCACGCTGATGCCCGCCCACGCTGAATGGTTGACACGGAGGCCCACCGATGATGACTTGTGCCTTTGGATATTCGGTCTGGCGGGTCAATTCGGTTTCATAACAATGCCCCTCCAGATTCAGCGAATAAGTTGCCACCGCATCTTTATCTTTTTCAAAACCAATTGTGTTGAAACCAGCGGCTTCAAAGCCCAAAGCCAGTCCACCGCAACCTGCAAATAAATCAAGTACGGTGAGGTCTGAAGCTGGCAGAATTTTCAGCTCCTGATTTATTTTCTCTACATAATTCAGCATAAGGTCAATGTTACTTCATCGGAGCCGCTTTTTGCATGGCTGGTTTAATTTCTAATCCGTGTCCGCGCTGATAAAGCCCCGGCAAGCTCACCGGCAATTTACCAGTAATTTCTGTAATGCCGAGAATTGCTTTCGCGGCGGCGCGTTGGCTGAATGGATAGGGGCTGTAGGCGGTGAGATAATTTTTTGCGTTTGGGATCGCTGTTAATAAATACGGATTACCAAATGAAATGACGACTAAGGGCAAATCGCGTTTGGTCAATTCTTCGGCTAATCGCAAGCCTATCAGCGGCAGATTCGTAGTGCCTTTGCCACTGCGTGCGCGCACCAAACTGGAAAAAATTACTGTGTCGAATTTCTCTTTTTCCAGCCGTGCAAGTAGTTTTTGTAAATCGGCTTCGGTAGCGCGAAAATCCAGCGTGACACTTTCCAGATTTAATTTACGATTGCGCAATTCGGTGACGAACGTTTGCGAATTGAAGACTCCATCGTCATCGGCAAAGGTAATGTTCAGCACCTTTGCAGTTAGTTTTAGCGGTAATAATTTTTTTTCATCTCGTACCAAAGTGATCGAATGATCGGCGATGTCCTGCGCTACGATTTGGCAACCGGGGCTGGAAATAATGCGGTCCACCTCATCAATTTCTACGGTGCGTTTTTCGTGCAAGCCGATGGCAGCCTTGGCGCGGAGAATCCGCTCCACTGAAAGATTGATGCGGTCTTCGGCGATTTCTTTTTTTGCGACGGCGGCTTTGATGCCTTTAATTGCAGCGTCAATATCAGGCGATTTTTCGATCACATCTACACCTGCTTTAATTGCCTCAAGTGCTGCCGTAGCCGCGTTGTAACGTGCGGCAATCCCCGCCATATTCATCGCATCCGTGACAATCAATCCATTAAATTTCAATTCATCACGCAAAATTCCAGTCAGAATTTTATTTGAAAGCGTTGCAGGTTTGGTGATCTTCAAAGCATTCGTTTCTGTTTGCGAAGTGAATTCTGCGGAAGCTTTTTCGCCTACACTCAACGTCCGAACAGGCACAGCATTTTCCGTTTCAATTTGTGGCAAAGAAATGTGCGCCGACATCACCGCACCGACTCTCACGCCGTCTTCATTCTTTTTACGATCTGTGCCAATCAAGGCGCGAAACGGAACAAGTTCAAGTTTTGTTAAAGCATCTTTGCTGACATCAACGACGGGCAATCCGATGTGCGAATCCGTGGCTGTATTGCCGTGACCGGGGAAATGTTTGATGCAAGTGAGCGCGCCTTCAGTGGTTGCGCCGTTGATAAAAGCCGCTGCAAAATCCGAAACAGTTTTCGGGTCTTCGCTGTACGAACGAACGTTGATGACGGGATTGTCGGGATTATTGTTTACGTCTACGACCGGAGCAAACAGCCAGTTGATGCCAATGGCGCGGGCTTCGCGGGCAGTACACATCCCTTGATTGAGCGCGTATTTCGGCTCGCCCGTCGCGGCAACTGCCATATTTGGCGGCCACCATTGCGTATCGTTCAGGCGCATTCCCAAACCCATTTCAAGATCAGCCGCAACCAATAATGGCAGCATCGATAATTCCTGAAAGCGATTGGTCAGCACCGCAGTTGCCCAAACATCGGAGCGAAACCACAGCACTCCGCCAACCTTATTATCTTTGATTTGATGTTCCAGTTGTTTATAGGCTTCGGTCTCGCGGTTCATAAAAATCGCGTTGCCATCCGCCATAAACATCTGCCCGATTTTTTCTTCGAGCGTTAGGTTTTTTAAGGTATCGCGTACCCACTTCGTTTCGTCTCTTGTGAGTTCGCGGTTCGTTGGTTGGTATGCCGAAGGCTGCGCGAAGGAAAGCGAAGGAAGAAGTAAAACGAGAATAAGAAATGAGCAAAAACTTTTCATTCGATTTTTCATAAAATCTCCTCGCGCTTTTCGCCGACAATCATACTCACCAAATACCCAACGACGAAACAAATAACCGTCCCGATTAACACATACCAGGTCCACGCAATCGTCGTATGAAATTTAATCGCCGTCATCGTAGAAAGTGATGCCAGCATCCCAACAATGACTCCAGTCTGATTAGCGCGTTTCGTCAACACTCCTAATAAAAATGCGCCTAACATCGTGCCGTAAACTAACGAAGCGATTGTCAGTCCAACCGTAAAAACTGATCCCCAGCCACGCGCTACAAACGCGATCAAGATCAAAATTATTCCCCAGGCTGCGGTCAGCCATTTTGATAATTTCAGCAAACTTTTATCGCTGGCTTTGGGATTAATGAGTGGTTTATAAAAATCCAACACCGTCGTCGAAGCCAGTGAATTCAATGATCCACTGAGGTTCGACATTGCGGCTGCAAAAATTGCGGCGATGACTAAACCGGAAATTCCGTGCGGCAAACGCTCAACAATAAACTTCGGGAAAATTTCATCGTTGCTG
>JAYVRW010000384.1:0-3169 GCA_043775925.1 Blastocatellia bacterium | reverse complement strand
ACAGGATGTGCGGCATCATGTAACTGTATTCTTTGGTCGAAACGATCTTCTGCACTTTTTCAGATTTGTTTTTGTAATTCACCGAGGCACGCGCTTTGTAAGCCATGACATCACCTGGAGTCCACGTCGCTACGGCGTCAATTTGATGCTCATCGTTCTTGCCTGTGGCGCGATTGCGTAGCGAAACTTTGGCATTTGCCGCAAATTTTTGCGCGGCTTCAATGTGGTCGGTCGCGTTGACGAAGTTAATCGCTTCAGGGTCGTACACCTGTTCATCAGGATTGACGGGGATTTGGTTGTCCGCTGCCCAGTTGACGGTGACGTTCCAATCGCAGTAGGGAACTGCGGTCACGACGACGGAACCACGCGACAGTTGCGGGTCTTTCTTCCACGATTCCGGCCCCATCAAGCAATCTTCACCGAAGGAATATCCGCTTGACCAGATGACTTTGGCTTTGTTGCCGCGCAGCAATTTATTGGCTCCGGCAATATCAACGGCGGATTGGTCACCCGTGGTCGTGACCAATTGCATCGCGCCTGTTGACAGGGCTTCGACCTGTTTTGAGGTATCATTTTCAACGACGATTTTTGTATTGGTGATTCCAGCCTGACATAAACACGCGCTGGGATATTCACCGGATTTTCCGGGGCCTCCGACAGCATCAATGATTCCTGATTCGGTTTGCCACGTCCAAAGCCCGATGACGACTTCAGGATTATCCGAAGTTTTCTCGGGAGCTTTGACGGCAGAGGCAGGCAAATTGGCGAGCGAAATATTTTCAAGCTTTTCGCGGCTGTCCAAAATGATGGAGCCTTTGCTGCCCGTGTTGGGATTGAGTTTAGCGGTCAGCGAATCAAAAATTCCCAGTTGTTTTAATCCGGCAAAGACGAGTCCCGCCATGACTAATAAAATTAAGATCACACCGCCGGGGCGAATTTCTATACGACCGATTTTCATAATTTTCTCCTGTCAATTACTCAGTGCCATTTTACGCTGAGCCGCTAAATTGTACGCAGCGGGGTTCATTCGTGTTTCCAAAATCAGAATTGCAATGTTGTTTGAAAAATAGAGTTGACTGCGAGTACCGCGTTGCAGTTTTTTTGTTGCTGAACCTCTCAAGCCGCGCACCATGTGCATAAGCATTCCGGGCGCGTGAAGCATACAGCGGACAGCGGCAAAAATTCAATCAAGATTTGAACGAGAGTTAAGAATCGGTCAATTGCCAGCTTCGCCAACAATTTGTCGAGAGCTGGGTTTTTCTGTAGTAATATCCCTGCCGAATGATAGTCAGCTATTACGGTTCATAATGTTTTTAGGCTCGAAGAGCCAGCAGGAAATAGCCACAATCGTAAGATTGTGGGAAGAGGCGAATGGCGGATAAGGTCTGAAAGACCGATACCTAATTATCGAAGGAGAACTACATGGCGGGAAAATATTTGTCTCTTCTCGTACATTTTGTATGGAGTACGGCACGCCGAGAACCCTGCATTTCCTCTATCTGGGAAGACCGCTTGTATGGATTTATTGGCGGAATCGTAAACAATAAAAACGGAAAACTGATCTGCGGAGGCGGGATGGAAGACCACATTCATCTGCTGGTTTCACTGCCCTCTACAGTAGACATTTCTGAGATCGTGAATGCGATGAAATCGAACTCGTCGCGATGGATTCATGAATCATTTACAGATCAAAAAGATTTTGCGTGGCAAAAAGGGTACGGCGCATTCAGTGTTAGTAAATCTGGCGAGCAAGGCGTTATCAAATACATCCGAAATCAGCGAGAGCATCATCGTCGGAACGATTTCAAGCAGGAGTTTCTAATTTTGTTGCAGAAGCATGAGATCGAATATGACGAGCGTTATTTGTGGGATTGAGTGTCACGTCTTCGACGCTTGGATACATGGGGTTTGCTTCCACTTACGCACGCGGCTATTGCCTGACAGCTCTTCGAGCCTGAAAGAGAGCGAGGTTTGCTCGCTCTCTTTCTTGTATTTACTTCTTTGCCACTTTTCCTTTCTCCACCATATTTACCGGATCCCATTCCGCAATGCGTTTTTCAAAATAGCTAACGTTACTCAGCAACGCCGGAGCCGCTGCGCGGAATCCGTACGTTGGGTCTTGGAAGGCAGCTTTGCGCGTCCGAACACTGTTGATGAAATTCTTGAGGTGTTCGTCGTGCATGTTGTAATCGCGGGTGGTGACGAAATTCAGGTCTGCCGGGGCTTCGCGCAACGGATTGTTATTGCGCGGATATTTCGCCGTGTGTTCTTTGCGCAGACCGTCCAGCATATCTTTGGCAAAGGCTCCGTTGGGGAAGGTCGGATTCGTAGTTTGTTCACGGCGAATCACGCGGACGCCTTCGTCTAATTCAATGACGCCGCCGTCACCGACAAAACGGAACGTCGTGGGGCCGTAGCCGTTGACGCTGCCGTCAGCGAAGTTCACTTTGAAATTCACTGTAAAGTCAGGGTGTTTGTCAGTCGCCGCGTACTCAAATAATCCAAGCAGTTGATCCGGCACATCGCGTCCGTCATTCCAAAATCTAATGCCGCCAGTTGAGAAAACTTTTGAAGGGCCGACTGCGCCCGTAATCAAATGCGTTCCACTGAACAAATGGACAAATAAATCTCCGCCGATGCCTGTGCCGTAATCCTGATAATTGCGCCAACGGAACAAGCGAATGGGATCAAGCGGACGTTTGGGAGCGCGTCCTAAATAACGATCCCAATCAATTGTTTGTGGAGAAGCGTCAGTCGGAATCGTGTATTGCCACGCGGATTCAGCGCTCCGGCGAATGATGGCAGATTCGACCAAATTCAATTTTCCGATGACACCTTTTTCAATCAATTCTTTCGCTTTGTGGTAAATGACGCCGGAAGTGTATTGGCTGCCGATTTGCATAATGCGCCCGGTTTCTTTGTACGTTTTGACCACGTCCATGCCTTCCCACAATTGCTGCACCATTGGCTTTTCACAATACACGTCTTTGCCAGCCTGCATCGCTTCCCTGGAAATTGTAGCGTGCCAGTGATCCGGCGTACCGACAATCACGGCGTCAATATCTTTGCGCGCCAAAATTTCGCGGTGATCGCGGGTGGTGAAAAGATGATTGCCGAAGCGTTCTTTGGCGGCGGTATGTCGCCCGTCATAAATGTCTGCGACGGCGAC
>JAYVRW010000383.1:0-10855 GCA_043775925.1 Blastocatellia bacterium | reverse complement strand
CCAGTACTCGGCGGAGGCATCACGACATCAGAATCAGTAGCAATGATTCGTTTAATCAGGCGACTGTCTGCTGCCTTGCCAGCTACGATCACACCTGTTTTGGCAAACGCGCCTTCTTTCGTATCGAACCGCAATTTGGCTTTGCGAGTTCCGTCATCGGGACCATGGCAAGTGAAGCAATTTTCCGACAGGATTGGGCGAATATCGCGGTTGAAATCCACGCGCTGCTGCGCACTTGCGGCTGTCATCAGACGCTCCCAAGCCAAACATAATCCGCCCATCAGCAGGAGCGTCGCCAACGTGTAGAGCCGCATTTTTCGTTTGCGTTGCTTCATAATTTTATTTCATTTAAATTGCAGTGGTATCTGCACATTGAATGAAAATTCGCGGGCGGGCGAAACATCCGACGCGCACAGCAATACTACAGGGTTTCCTTTTTCAAACCAAAGCTGAGGACGCTCCAGCGAATTCATTTTTTGTTTCTCGCCGTTCGCCCATTGCACTTCCATCGTAGCCACCAACGGATGCGCCGACAGCTTCCAATCCAAACCGTCCGCCGATTCAAACAACGCCAGCGATTTGCCTGCGTTCGTGAAATAGCCTTCGTTATCTTTGACGATAGCGCGATAGCGTTGGCCGTCGTGCCAGATGTACGGGTCTTCAGCGGCAAAGGCTACGCCCTCTTTGACGAAGACAGGATTGGGATGTTTTTTGAACGGGCCAGTCGGGCTGTCGCTCGTCGCTACACAATGCAAAACGGGACCACCAAAGGGCATTTTGTTTTTGTCGCCAACCGCTTTGTAAACCATGAGAAATCCGCCGTCCGGTCTTTTAGTGACGCTGGGATTCGAGCACATCAGCGCGTCATAAAACCCGGCAGTAGGTTCGATCAACGGCTTATCAAAACGCTGCCACGGCCCCAAAGGATGATCGGCGACAGCGACGCCGATGCGTTGATTATTGCGATGCGTCCAGTTGAGGGATTTCATCACGACACCATCGCCCGTATTGCCCATGTAGTAGAGATAATATTTTTTACCGTACCGCTGCACCGTCGGATTATGCGTGCAAAGCCCATCCCAGAACTGTTTGCCGCGAGCAGGCAAGGCGACGGATTTGAATGTAAAAGGCCCAAACGGACTATTGCCAACCGCGACCGCAACTTCGGAATGTGTCACCCACGCGCTATGCCCCAGTGCACGAGTCCAACGCGAAAACAGCAGATAATATTTGCTGTCATCGGCTTTCGTCAGCGTGCCGCACCAAACGTAATAATCCGGCATTTCAAATTTCGCAGTCAGTGGAATCGGGCGAATCAGCTTTTGAAAATCAAGCTCGTCAGTTGTGCTTTTCTTTTGTGGTAAGGCGAAACCGCCTGCTATCGTTAGCGATTGTCCAATAAATTGTCGGCGCGTTGGCTCAATCATATAATTAGTTTGGGTAGTGGGGCAATCGGGAGAGGTAGCGAAGGCGCGATGTACAGTAGGCGTAACCGCGCCCTTCCTGGAAGATCGGCATTCCCGCAGTGCTTCGGCAGCGCAAACAAATTTCCTGGCAGTGCAGAAGCTTCGCCCAAGTTGCCTAACTCTCGTCGGTTCATCATTGTCCTAATTTCACCCTGGTAGTTTGCGATGAAACCTTCGGATAAATTTCACGAGTAAATGAAGGTCACAGTCGCATTGCAATTCGCGCTTGCCGTCACGCGTACCCAATGCGCACTGAAGCCAGCGGAGAATTCGTGATGCTTGTAACCATTCGCAGGAACGGTGATTGTTTCATAAGCTTGCCAGCTTCCATCGCCAAGAAAATCAACTTCAATTTTGAATTGCACCGCTGTCTTTGCAGTATGCTTCAGGTGAATAACTTTATGATCAAAACCCGTCATCAAAAATGGATCAGAGACTTCGTTTGCCTTCACGTCTTGCTTGTACCAAACGCTGCCCCAACCCGCAGGCTTGCCCATCTTCCACAAATCATCCACCTGCCCAAACCATAATCCGGTTTGCGGCTGCCCATACGAGCTATCCGTTTGATCGCCACCCATGACGAAGACGCCACGCCAATAACAGAAATCCGGCACAATACGCAGGTGATTACTGATCGGGCGAATTGGCAAAATCCTGCCGTCATAAATTTGCGCGGGCAGTTCATAAAAAATGCCGTGTAAATCCATCAGGAAGCGTTCGGTCTGTGCATCACGAATGCGCATCCATTCCGTATTCCACGCATGATCAAAAGTTTGTGCACCTTTCGGCAGGCGATAAGTCAGCCACTTCCCTTTCGCAAATACTTTCAAAATTGCCGAGGCCTGATCCCAGCCGGTAGCGAAAATTGGATTGCCATAAGTTTCGGCTGACCAATGCTTGCCTGCGACTTCGACAAATGGTTTGCGTTCGAGAATCGTCCACGTTTTGCCATCCCATTCCGCTAAACGCCCCGACGCCTCTTGACGTAAATAATCGGCCTCGTAATAAGAATTGTTCGCAACGACGACACGCCCGTTGGCGGAGAACGCAGCTTTGAAATGGACACGGCCTTTGATGTCGAGTTCTTTGACGAGATTGTAAAGCTGTTTCGATTCCAGCGTGTTCACATCCACCTCAAAAAATTCGCCTTCCATCGCCAACATATACACTTTATTTTTTGGATCGGTCAGATGCGTCATTGTCGCAGTCAGGCGATACCCTTTTAGTGCTTCAATGGTGCGCACGTTGCCTTTGGTATCAATCACGTGCGGCCCTAAAAAAGCCTGATTTGATGGATTGTGAATATAACGATTCGTGAACGTGCCGACGACGCTGGCAGGATGTTTGTGCATCTGCATTTTTTCGTCGAGCCAGTACAATCCAGTGCCTTCGCCTTTGACGTGCGCGACATAAGCGACAAACCATAATTTATCTGCCCACGGTAACAACGCGCCGATGCCTGCTTCGCTGCGGTTTTCGTGTCCGGCAACGACGGTGATGTTGGGGAAGGCACCGCCAATTTGGATTGGCTTGTCATTTTTCTCTTGTGCGAAGACAGCGACGCAAAGACAGGATAAAACAATAATTATCTGTGTAAACTTCATTTTCAAACTCTATTCGATAGATCACGAATTTCTATCTTAGACAGAAAAATGTGAGACAGAAAAATAAAGCGTTGTCAGCTTGGAGATATTTTTCTGACTCACATTTTTCTGTCTAAAAACCTGACAGTCTTAATAAATCAGTTTCAAGCCAAGCTGAAGTTGACGCGGGTCACGTGCGCCCGTGATACGCCCGAAGGATGAGCTTTGATTCACGCCCGCCGCGTTAGGGCTAAAGCTCGTATTCGGAATTCCGAGATTGACGTGATTCGGCGCATTGAAGGCTTCACCTCGAAATTGCAGGCGTAGCTTTTCAGTAATCGTGAAGGTCTTGAAAACTGACAGGTCAAGAATGATCGCGCCGGGATTACGAAATTGGCTGATCGTATTCGGCGTATTGCCGAACGTATACAACGCCGGATTCACAAATGCTGCGGTATTAAACCACGGTACGCCTGCCGCTGAATTCGTATCTGTAAAACCGCTTGGTAATGCCAAACTACCAACCCAGTCAGGACGATCCGCTAACCCATTGCTCGCGCCACGAATCACGGTTGGCGCACCAGCAACAATTGTACTGATCGTATTGATTTGCCAACCGCCAACGATGGCATTCGCAAATTTATTGTCAATATTGAGCTTGCGTCCTTTGCCGATGGGCAATTCCCATAAAGCACTCAACACAAATCGTTGCGGTACGTTGGACGCTTCTTCGCCGCGTTCATTACGACGATTGAAAACATTCTGAAAGCCGTTGACATTCCCCTGCTCTGTGCCGACAAAGTTGATCGGGTTATACATTGAATCGGCAATCAATTTTGCCCACGTGTACGAAGCAAGGAACGAGAAGCCTTTGGAAAAACGCTTCTCTGCCGACAATAATAACGCGTGGTAATTTGAATTTCCCTGATGTGGATTGCGTATCGAAATTCCCGGCGCATACGGATATGGCTTCAACGCCTGCGCCTGTGTGATCGTCGCACCACCGAACGTGCCAGGGACTTTTCCCGCATACGGATTCGCTACTGCATTGCCGAGCGTTCCCGCCAATCCAAATTGACGAATTTTCGCCGGGTCAGCCGTATTCAAATCGTAGCTGCCTGACAAAAGATGTACGCCGTGGTTGGCGGAGTAAGCGGCTTCTAACAAAATGCCACCTTTGAGCTGTTGCTGCACCGATAAATTCCACTGCTGTGACATCGGCGTTGGAGAATTTTTTTCTTTGAAAACCGCGTTGCTTGAAATCGCAAACAGATTCGCACCAAACGCTGCACCAGAGGCAAACAACGAAGGCGATGGCAAGCCATCTTTGAATTGGAAAGCTGTTAACAAAGAGTTTCCGCCTGGAGGATTGTACGGCGTATTCGTCGAAGCAAACCCATTCGTGCTTTCAAAGGCTTCAGCACTTTGTCCGACGAGTGAAGCAAAGAAAATTCCGAAGCCGCCGCGCACGACGGTTTTTTGATTGCCAAAAACATCCAATGAAAATCCAACCCGAGGCGCAAAATCACGAGGATTATTTTCGGTATATGCCCGACCATAATCTTTGCAGGCAAACTCAGTTCGACCCAGCAATCCATTTAACGAATTAGTCGCAAACGGATTGAAATTCGACGTGCCGCAATTTCTTTCATACGGATACAATTGATAATCATAGCGGATTCCCAAACTCAAACTCAGACGACGACGAATGCGCCAATCATCGTTAATGTACCCGCCAAATGTTTTATTAGTTTGTGATTCGCCGAGCGTTCGGACTACGCTGGCGCTGCCCACCGAACCCAAGAGAAACGTAGCGAACTGCGAGCCAGTATCAATGCGATTGCCTGCCACCGGAGCCGCGTTATCGGTCAACGTCGTCGGAAAATTGAAGCTCCCCGACGGCGCGGAACGCTGCAAATTATTCGCCTGTGTCAAGCGCATCTCCGTGCCAATCTTGGTCGAATGATTGCCGTGAATCCAAGTCACAGAATCAAACAGTTGACCGACCACACCGCCGCGCCGTCCGATGGTTCCAACCTGAAATCCCGGCAAACCATTGCTGATGCCAGGAAAGGAGTCCCCGGGAACGATAGCGGGCAAGCCAAGTTTTTGCGGATAGTCCTGAAACGCACTGGCAACGGCAAAATCGAAAATTTGTCGCGCCACGCCGATGCGAAATTCATGCAAGACATTCGACGAGAAATTATGCAAATCCGTGAGTACAATATTGTGTCCACGATAGGGGTCATTGCGCTGGCGAATGAGCGGATCAGGATATAAATTTGAGGTGCCCTGATCAGTGAATTGTTTGTAGTAAACATAACGCGCTGAGAAATTATTTTTCTCTGTCAGGCGATGATCAAAGCGCATCGTGTGATTATTCAAATTACGCTTATTCGACACGGCGCCAAAATAATTATTTAAATTATTGTTAGCGTTATCCGGCGTGCGATTCGGCAATGGATAATATGCCAGAATATTTTTGGAGACAGGATCAAGGCGATTCGCCGGAATAATATTGCCGGGAAACTGATCGCGCAAAAATCCCACACCGCTCGGATTCGCACGTGTCGTCAGCGGATCATAAATTTTAATGACTGTTCCAACGGTATTCTTCAATTGCGAAAAATCACCGCCGCGCATCGCCGCTGTCGGCATCGTATAAAATCCTGAGGCGTTCGTGATGAATTGATAGCCTTCGTAGTTGTAAAAGAAAAAACTGCGATCACGACCATCATAGCCAAGTGGCCCAAAGATTTTCTTTGGAAAACGAATCGGTCCGCCAATGGCTCCGCCGTATTGGTTATAACGCAACGGCTGCTTCGCACGACCAGCACGATTATTCGCCCAGCTATTCGCATCCAAATAATTATTTCGGAAAAATTCGTAGAGCGTCCCGTGCAAATTATTGGTTCCTGATTTGGTCACGAGGTTAACGACACCGCCGAGCGTGAAACCAAATTCCGCCGACATCGCGCTGCTTTGCACCTTGAATTCTTCTACTGCGTCTACGTTGGGGTTGATGCTGACATCAGGGATATATGGATTCGTGCTGCTCAATCCGTCTACAGAAATATTGTTGCTGGCGAGTGGGCTACCGTTGATACGGATCAATGAAACCTGTGTGCCACGATCACCAAAACCACTGGCAGACGGCCCCGCGCCGGATTGCACCGCCGGAGACAATAACACCAGTGAAAATGCGTTGCGACCATTAAGCGGCAATTCCTGCACACGACGATTTTCAATCACTTTGCCAAGCGTCGCCGTCGTCGTATCCACCAATGAACCTTGCCCCGTGACTTCCATCACATCGGTCACTGCGCCCGTTTCCAAAGTCACGTTGAGCTGCGCCTTTTGATCCACTTCAAGGACGATGCCGCTGCGCAAATATTTCTTGAAGCCATCTTTGGTAACAGCCACTTTATAACTGCCAACACTCAAAGCTGGTATATTGAACGCACCGTCTTTGTTACTGACAGCAGTAAATTCAAGGTTCGTATTGATGTTGGTGATAACGATTTGCGCTCCAGGCACAACTGCGCCTGTTTGATCGGTGACACTGCCCAGAATTGTGCCGCGCCCCTGTTGGGCAAACGCGTTTAGTGCGCCGAAAAATATCAGCACCAATGCGTAAAATAATGGTTTCAGGTTGATGGACTTCATGATAGTGCTCCTTTGAAATTACTGCTCAAACCAATGTTTCGTGCGAAGGAAAAAACCGTCGCGCTATCGCTCCGGCCCGCAAGACCAGAGTCAAAAATATTTTTTGAATTTTCAAGATGAAGTTCGAATTGCCCCTGTGCGTTTGGAAGACATTGACATTAACGGGACAAGCACAGTTACTACTGTTGCCTGTTGGGGACGAGACGAACTCGCTTCAACTTTTCCTCATCGGGATTCAACAGGACGTTCTGGCTTTTATCAGGTTACTACTCGTCAAAGTTCAGACCTGATGAATGCTGGAACGCCTGCATTAAGCTTTCGAATAATCCTTAATTTGCATTTATTTTTCTTTCACACATTTTTCTGTCTGGTGGAAAGATCAGCAGACAGAAAAATGTGTGAAAGAAAAATAAAACAATTCTCCTAAACGCCTACTCTGATTCACCCACGACACGCTCAACATCTTCCACCAGCGAATCGCTGGCACGCATAATGTGACTCGTAATCGCCTGCTCGACTGCCGCCGGATCGCGTTGTTCTAAAGCACGAACGATGGCACGATGCTCTTTCTGCTCACGCGATACGCGATCCACCCAATCATCGGTGCGCGAATGAATGCCGGCCACATGAATTGGAGTGCGCAAGCGGTGATAAATAGCGAGCAACTTGCGATTGCCGGAACGCATCACGATTAATTCGTGAAATTGGGCGTTCTGTTCCAGATGGACGTGGACATCGGTCTTCGCGGTAGATTGATCCATCGCCCCAATCAACTGTCGCAAGTGTTCAGTATCCGCTTTTGTGATGTGGCGCACTGCCAATTTTCCAGCCAGGACTTCCAGCGCACAACGCACTTCAAAAGTTTCGGCTAATTCGGTGGGGTCAAGCCGCGTGACAAAAGTGCCACGCCGCGATTGCACGTCAAGCAAGCCATCACCGGACAATCGCTCAATTGCTTCCTTGATTGGCATCTTGGAAATCTTTAGCCGTTCCGCCAATTCTTCCGGGCTGATTCGTTCGCCTGGAGCTAAGCGCCCTTCGACGATTTCACTGCGCAGATATTGATAGACCTGATCGCTGATCCGTGCCTGATTAATAATTGCTGCCTCAGCCGCTGCCATAAACTACTCCGATTTTCTGGTAAGCCCGAATCTAATTTGAATTAAAAAAGAATCTGATATATTAGATACTAGATGCTAAATCCTTTTAATAAGCCTGTCAAGCCATTACCAGCAATTCCAAATTTGCGTTGGGTTATCGCCGTCCTGTTGCTGCTGGTATCAGTGATGAATTATGTGGATCGCCAGACACTCTCGATTCTGGCGCGAACAATTCAGACAGATTTGGGAATTGATGATGCAGGCTACGCACAAGTAGTTTTAGCTTTTCAGTTAACCTATGCCGTGATGTATTTGCTCTCTGGCAGAATTCTTGATGCCATCGGAACGAGGCTGGGGCTATGCTGTTTTCTTGTGTGGTGGTCACTCGCCAATATGCTGACTGGACTCGCCAGCGGAACAATTTCCCTCGTATTTTTTAGAAGCTTATTGGGACTTGGCGAACCTGGTGGTTATACCGCTTCTGCCAAGGCTGTCGCCGAATGGTTTCCCGTCCGTGAAAAAGGTATGGCGGTCGGTTTGTACACAATGGGTGGCACACTCGGAGCCGCCATCGCTGCGCCGATGGTCGCATTCATTTCCACTCGCTACGGCTGGCAAATGGCGTTCCTTGTCACAGGTTCAATGGGATTAATTTTAGCACTGGTATGGTGGCTGATTTATCGCAAACCAGATGTTCATCCATGCTTATCCAAGGCTGAAAAAGAATTTCTGACGACTGAAAATGTGCTAGAAGAAAAAGCTGTACCAACTCCGCAATTGAGCTGGAAAGAATTGATCCGATTGAAACCGATGTGGCTGGTGTTGGTGGCAAGAATGATTACGGATCCGCTTTGGTATTTTTATCTTTTCTGGTTTCCCAAATATTTGCAGGACGTGCGCGGTTTCACGCTCAAGGATATTGGCGCGACCATTTGGATTGTGTTTGTGACGGCTGATTTGGGTAGTCTGTTGGGCGGGTGGCTGTCAGGAAAATTTTTGCAACGCGGCATTCCTCCGATCAATGCACGTTTGCGGATTATGGCGGGAGCGGCAATTTTATTGGCTTTCAGTTGCCTGCTTCCGTTGGTTCCCGGCAAGTCGTGGCCGATAGTTTTGGCAAGTATTTTTTCATTTGCACACATGGCGTGGCTAACCTGCATCACTACGTTTTCGGTAGACATTTTTCCCGCTGCTATTGTTGGTTCTGCGCACGGAGCAATTGGCGCAGGCAGTGCCTTCGGTGGCTTTCTTTCAACCGCAGCGGTAGGTTGGCTCATCACACATTTTTCCTACGACCCAACGTTTACTGTGATGAGTTTTTTGCATCCGATTGTCATCATCGGATTAATATTTACGCTGCCCAAAGCGGTCGTAAAATATCATCGTGAATTGGTATGACGAATGATTTACAAAATAAAATTGCGCTGATCACAGGTGCAGGTCGTGGAATAGGACGCGCCATCGCCAGCAATTTTGCGGCGGCGGGAGCCATCGTTTATGTGAACGACATCAACGCCGAAGCAGTGATGGATTGCGTCAGTGAAATCATTTCATCCAGCGGCAGAGCGATTCCCGCGTGCGCTGATATTTCAAACTCGGCACAAGTCACAAAACTTTTTGCGGGGATTGAATCAGGTCGTCTTGATGTGCTCGTAAATAATGCTGCAATCAGTCGCCCGAATTCATTGCATGAAACAAGCAACGAAGATTGGAATTCAGTTCTATCCGTCAATTTAAGTGGAGCATTTTATTGCTCCCGCGCCGCGTTTCCTCTGATGCAAAAAAATGGCGGACGCATCATCAATCTTTCTTCCGTATCAGCGTATACAGGCAAAGTGCTGAGCAATAATGCAGCTTATATCGCGTCAAAAGCCGGACTGGATGGATTGACTCGCGCCCTTGCACGTGAAGGCGCCCCGTATGGCATCACGGTAAATTCTGTCGCGCCCGGCATTATCGAAACCGAAATCCATGCGCACTTGTCGGAAGAACAACGCAATCAATTACCGACACTGGTTCCGGCTGGTCGGCTTGCTTCTGCGAAAGAAATTGCCGAGGTTGTCAGCTTCCTGGCTGCCGCCAAAAGCAATCACATCACTGGTCAAATTATTCACGTTAACGGAGGAATGTATTTCGCATGAAAACCGCGACCACTATCGTCAAAATTGATCACCAAATGGTTTTCATCCCGTTTCATAAAGCGGCGGAATGGGCGGCGGGCAAACGTCCGGGAACGACGCGATTGATTGTGCAGGTTCATACCGCAGACGGAACCATTGGTCTTGGCGAAACAATTTGTCTGTGGGAATTCGTCGAACCTGTACTGGCGCGAACGATCATTCCATTAGCATTGGGCGAAGATGCCTGCAACATTGAACGGCTTTGTAAAAAAATTGAAGGCGCAGGATATTATCACCATATTCGCGCCCTGGTCGCCGCGCTCGCTGGCTTTGAAATAGCGCTCTGGGACATTGTCGGCAAACAGACTGGCATGCCATTGTATAAATTATGGGGCGGCGCGTATCGCAATTCGATTCCGATGATTGCTTATCTACAATCAAAAGACCCGCAACAAATCGCAGCAGAATCTGAAGCGGCTATAGCGCAGGGATTCGAGACAATTAAGGTCAAAATCGGGATGTCGCCTGAAAGCGATTTAGAAATCGTCAAAGCCGCACGGGCGGCGGCTCCCAACGTGAAATTACGCGCCGACGTCAATGGCGCCTGGACGATTGGCACGGCGAAACGAATGATGCGCAAGCTGGAACAATACGATCTTGAATACGTGGAGCAACCATTGCCGTTGGATGATCTGGCGGGACACGCCTATTTACGAAAATTATTTTCGACGCCGATAGCGTTGGACGAAAGCGCTTACACGATGCAGGACGTACTAACAATTATTCGCGCCGAAGCTGCCGATGTGATCCTGCTTGATCCACATCAATCCGGCGGATTGCATCGTTGTCGCAAAGCCGCCGCCATCGCCGAAGCCGCAGGCATTCCTGTCACATTTCACAGCGGCGCAGAGTTAGGAATT
>JAYVRW010000382.1:0-3190 GCA_043775925.1 Blastocatellia bacterium | reverse complement strand
TTTCGACCAAATCACCGTCGGTCAAGCCAGTTTTGACCAGCTTCTCGACGGCTTTACCGTTTTCGATCACAAAGACTTTAAGTATTCCGGCAATCGTATAAATCGCTTTGTTCGGAACCATGATTGCAGTGCCATTGCGATTGGTGATCAATTGTGATTTCGCAAACATTCCCGGACGCAAAATATTTGATGGATTGGCGATTTCTGCTTCAACTGGTAAGGCGCGTGTTTGTTCGCTTAGCGAAGTCCCAAGCCGCACCACGCGTCCCGTAAAAGTATGATTCGGAAAGGCATCGGTTGTTATGGAAATTGTTTGCCCTACTCGTACAGCGGAAACCGACGATTCAGGAATGTCAGCCCGTAAACGAATTGGATTCGTTCGCACGAGCGTGACAATTTTTCCGCCGACCGGAACGAAGGCTCCACGCGCCTGATGTTTTTCTTTGACGGCTCCGCTGATGGGCGAACGAACGACCGTATCGGTCAATGATTTGCGCGATAAATTAATCGCGGCGCGTTGTTGTTCGACGATGGCAACCTGCTGACTGATGGCGTCAAGCGCCGCCTGATAGCGGGCTTGCGCGAGATTTTTTTGTGTCAACGCCTGATCGTAAATCGTGCGCGGTACATCTCCGGCTTCAACTAATTTGGTAGCGCGATCCAAATCCATTTTTGTCCAATCCAATTGCGCTTTGACCTGCATCACATCAGGCGTTTGCAGCGGGTCAAATTTCACGCCGTCCTTCATTCCGATACGTGCCATTGTTTGTTTTAATTGCAGTTCGGATTGCTCAATTTTGAGTAACGAATCCCGCTGATCAATTTGCGCGATGACCTGTCCCTGTTGCACATACGACCCGAAATCAATATTCAGCGCTGTGATTTCTCCGGCGATTTGGGATGACACGACCACCTCTTCATCGGCGGTGAGTGACCCTACCACTTCGACCGTTTGCGGTAATCCGCGTGAAATTGCGGCGGCAGTAGTGACTTCAACTGGTGAGGCGGAATTGTTTCCCGCACTGGTTGAAGTCGTGCCGGTATTTTTAGCGGCGGCGGTTGTCGCTTTTGCCTCTTTATTCTTTTTTGTGAAGTAAAAACCACCCGCAAAGATGGCTCCGATTAATAAAATTGCACTGATGATCCATTTGCTGCTGGAGGCTCTCGGAGGTAGTTCGTCAGTCTCGTGGTCAGCAGAAGATTCTATTTGTTTGGTGGCGGTACCGTTCATAAAAATACTACTTTCGATTGTTAGATGAATAATTGGAGTTAGTAATTCCAGCTAAAAAAAAGTCAGTGAAACGTTCAGCCGCCTGACGATTGGAAAGATTTAATTTCTGGTCGCCCAGCAGGCTTTGATTAAAAAATCTGTTAGTCATCGCATGATGCAGGATGGTTCCGAAGAAAGAACGCACTGCGATCATGGGGTCAACTTTGCGAAAAGCTCCCTCTGCGATGCGGGTTTTAATATAAGTTGTCATCATCCGGTAACGTTCTGAAACTTGATTACGAAAAAAAAGGTCGGCAAGTTCGTGACCTTCGAGCGCACTGTAAAATAATAATCGGAGAAACGCTTCATCCTGTTCATGAGTATCAAGAATATGCAGCGCAATCCGCTCGAAAATCTTCCGGTCATTGCGCAGTTGCATATATTTTTCGATCTCAGCTTCCATCGCTGGAATCTCTTTAGCACAAGCCTTTTCATCAATCATCGCCGAATAAAGCTCACTTTTTGTCGCAAAGTGGCGAAAAATAATAGCTTCATTGACACCCGCCGCCGCTGCGATTTCTTTCGTCGTCGTGCCACGAAAACCTTTTTGCGAAAACAGCCGGATGGCAACTCCGATGATTTGACGGCGACGATCTTCGGCGGGCATTCGCACCGAAGTTCGTTCCAAAATTTCGTTGGGGAGGGTTTTGGTTACAGTCATAATTGAAATCAAACGCTTGAGCCGCAGTTTTGGGGGAAATATGAAGTAAGTACTTACTTACCATAGCTCGACAGCTAAAAGCAAGCCTGAAAATTTGCCGGAATTGTCATCACCGTTAAATTTACATTAATTTTTATTCATTTTTGGCTGACTGTTGGTTACGTTGAGAAAGATTCTGGATCATTGCTTGCGCGTCTGAATTCATTGCCTTAGTATGACTTAATCCCCGCAATAATATGCGTGTGCGAATTCTAAACTGAGTTATACTGTTGGTTTGGAATCGCCTGCGTACCGCAGGAAGAATGGGTGGAAGCGTTTTTACTACTACAGCATTATGACCGGAATTGTCATTCGTTTGGCGGGCGTCGAGCAGCCAGAAACCAGAGTTTTAAATCAGAAAACCATCACTATCGGAACCTCCGCGAGTTGCGACCTGAGTTTTCGTGACGAAGGTTTTGAGCTTCCACATTCAGCAACTTTACTGACGTTAGAAAGCGAAGATGTCCTGTACCGCATCAGCACGATGCACGAAGACTCTCAAATCATTCGTGATGGCGATGCCGTCGCAGTTGGGGACGCTATTCGTGACGGCGACACGTTTAATTTTGGCACTACCGGAGTTCGGCTGCGCTTTTTTGTACTGTCACCTGAATTAGAATTAGCAGAATCCTTACAGCTTGGAACCGCAGTGCTGGCGCGTCGGAAAACGGATGCCGCAACTTTGAGCGCGAAGCGGACGGCGACGGCTCCGCGCACCGATGTGGCCATCGTTTTTGTTAAGCAGCTACTCCGTGAATTAGTCTCAGAAATTCCCAAGAAATTATTGTTCCTGATTACCGGGCTGGTAGTCCTTACGATTGGCTCAATTATTTACATTAATATTCTTAGTTTCCGTGAAGCTCGTGATATCAGACGGCGGACAGGTGATTTACAAATTGAAGTTGGTAAGACACGCCAGGAAGTGGCACAGGTGAAGGCGGAATTACAAGCCGCTCAAAAAGATATTAATCGCACGAATAATGTCCTCTCATTACCTGCTGAAGTCGTCGGGAAATATGGATCAGGCGTCTGTCTGGTCTACGGAATTTATACCTACATTGACCCGCGTTCAGGGCGTGAAGCCCGCTACCGCGACAACAGTAATAATTCGAATTTGCTGCTGCCCAATGGTGATCCGAATATTGTCATTGATGGCAATGGACCCGCCAGTGACATTGAATTTATCGGCACCGGATTTCATGTTGCTCCGGGAGTGATTT
>JAYVRW010000381.1:0-3201 GCA_043775925.1 Blastocatellia bacterium | reverse complement strand
GAACCGGTGGGCCGCGCGCCTTTCAGTTCGCAGCGCGATTGAGCTTTTAAACCTGGAGAAACTACCATGCAGAAGTTAATTAATTTGACCTATTTTTTACCCTGATTGGACTCGGTTTATTGTTTGCGGGAGAGACCAAAGCACAACCTATTCGCATTGCCGGAGCCGCTTGCAGTCCGCCGCCTGCGCTGCATTACCCTGACAAAGATTGCACTGGCGACCGTGTTATCAATCAAGGACCAGTCGTCGAAATGAAAACCCGGCGCCCTTATTTTCTCGACTATCCGTGTGATTTGAAACCAGATGAAAAAGTTGTCTTCATTCTCAGTTTGCACGGCGGCGGTTCCTACGGAAACTGGACGCGACACTATTTTCCATTATTAGATTTTGTAGACAAATATCGCCTCGTCGTAGCAACTCCGAATTCGCCCATTCGTGTTTGGACGCCTGTAGACGATGAGTATCTGCAAAACATCGTCAATTCCGTCATCGAAGGAGTTGGCAGGCAAAACATCAAAGCGTTCTGGTTGGCGGGACATTCGCAGGGCGGCATGACTTCTAATCGAATCATTCGCACCGATTTTTTCAAAGATAAAGTTGATGGTTGGCTGAGTCTTTCCGGTGGACGCTTAGGCGGCAACCCCGGACGCGCCGCCGGGTTCGGGACTCCTCGTCCCACGACTACTCCTGGAGCAACAGCACCTGCCACAACGCCGACAGTTCCGGCAGCTAATCCTGCGATGGCAGCGGCGGCGGCGGCGCTGCGCGAACTTCCGTCCAATGATTTCTCGCACATCTACGCGACCGGACAGCGCGAAATAGATGAGAAAGGGGTTCCTGAAACTTCGGATTTGGCAGCGAAATTTACCTGCGGCCCGCGCCATAAACCGGAAGAAGTCGTGGACACCAAGGCTGGTTATATTTACGACGGTACGCGGCAAAATCCGTCCAACCCTGCGTGGGGAGGCTTACCCGCTCCCGGCAAAGCGCAGATTTCTGTCTATCCAAATTGTAAAGACGACAGAGTTGTCGCCGATGTTGTCCGCATTGATAAAGGACATACGGAAGGGCTGGAACCCAAAATTACAGAAGAATTAATCAAGCTGATGCTGTCAGCAAAAGGCGGGAAAATGCAGTCACATTAGTCCTCACTCTACTGCTCTGAAGCGCAGACGCCTCGCCTGCTAAAGCTAAAAAGCGAATGCTGAGGGTCTTGGAATGCCGCATCAACATTTGGCAGGTGAGACGCCTGCGCTTCAGAAAAGGTCAGTACTCCCTGCGATACCGGGTGGGTCAATCGTCAAAGCATCTCGAAATAAATTATGAACAAACGAATCACCGCCATTCTGATTATTTCTTTCCTGACTTGCCTGTCACTGACAATTGCAGCGCAGGACAAGCCCCCCGAAAAGAAACTCAAGATGGGTTTGTGGCCGGCGGACTGGGTCTACAAATTAGCTGATGGCGTCACGACGCGCGAAGTTACTTTCTACAGCGATGGTATAGCCTGCTACGGAAAAATTTTCTTCCCCAAAGGATTTTCTGTAACTGACAAAACACCGGGCATCGTCTTAGGACAGGGCTGGGCGGGCAATCATTTTTCCATTGAGAAATACGGCGCACGCTTTGCCGAACGTGGCATGGTTGCGATGGTGATTGATTATCGTGGCTGGGGTTCAAGCGATGGTTTTATTTCGCAGAATACGCCGACAGTTTCATACGGAGATAAAGAACCGATACGCGATGAAAAACGCTATACCAAAGAAAAAACCGAGACAACTGTGAAGCGCACACGACTGATTCCAATGAAGCAGGTCGAAGATTACCGCAACGCTATTTCTTACCTCCAGGGCGAACCCGGCGTAGACGCGGAGCGCATCGGCATCTGGGTTTCAAGCTTTGCCGGAGGCAATGTCATTGTCACGGCAGCACTGGATTCCCGCGTCAAAGTCATCGCCGCTCAAGTTCCTGCCGTGAACGGAAAGACTTCGACGCTCGCGCCAGTTCCCTTGCGAGGAAAAGCTTTGGAGGACGCCATCAAACGCGCTCGCACTGGTCAGGGGAGCGAATTTGAAACTGGATTTTCATACCGTCGCATGGTGGATACTGAAACCAATCAGATGGTCGCAGAGTATCGTCCCTTTCAATATTTGAATCGTATCGGAGATCGTCCGGTGCTTTTTGTCGCAGCAGAAAAAGAAGAACTTTTTCGTAATGCCGATAATTCACAAGCCGCGCTCGAAGTGCTGACTGGCCCGAAAAAACTGGTCATCGTTCCCGGCGTCACACATTTTGAAATGTACATTGACGAAGCCTTTGAAATCAGCTCGAACGCGGCGGCTAATTAGTTCCGCGAACATTTGGGATTGGAATCGAAAAAGTAAATTGGATTTTGAAAAGGAGAAATTAATTAATTTTGGCGAGAGAACTTTAGTAGCAGGCAAGAATAGTTGATCCTTTTATTCCGTAGTCGTATTCTGTGCTTACCCAAAGTTTTCACAAGTTTATTAACAATTTTCAGAAACAATCTTTCAACTATGAAAATGAAAATATTCACCAAAATTAGCTTTTTAGTCATCTGCGCATTTGCGCTGAGCTACGGCAATCAGACCACCATCGCCCAAGTTACCACTGGAAAAGAAGCTCCGCCTGACGGAGCGAAACTTTACGAACAACGTTGCGCTACTTGCCACGATCATCCGGTGGATCGCATCCCGCCAAAATCTGTCCTGCAACGACGGACAGCGGATGAAGTCATCGCCACCATGACAACAGGTTCAATGCGAATGCAGGCGGGCGGATTGAGAGAACTGGAAATCCGCGCACTAGCTGTTTATCTGACAGGCAAGCAACCGCTCCCGACAGTTGATCCCTCATTGCTCGCTAATAGTTGTAAAGCTCCCGCCGCGCCGATCAATTTGAAAGCTCCTCATTGGAGTGGCTGGGGGAATGATTACGACAACACTCATTTTCAACCAAATCCCGGATTCAAAGCCGAAGACGTGCCGCGCCTCAAGGTTAAATGGGCGTTCGCGTATTCAGCAACAATGGCTATTGGGCAACCAACGGTTTACGGCGACCGCTTATTTGTGACCAGCAATGCCGGTCATATCATCAGCTTGAACGCAAAAACCGGCTGTACTTACTGGATCACGAATATTGGCTCTCCCGTTCGTTCGGCAATCTCAGTTGGAGCCTTAC
>JAYVRW010000380.1:0-10956 GCA_043775925.1 Blastocatellia bacterium | reverse complement strand
ACCCAATAACAGAAATCAAAGTTGATTTAAGTTACGACTTTCAAGGAATGAAAAACTTTCATGAACTTAAAGAACATTTAATTGACAGGTTTGGACAGCCACATACAACCGACATTCATAAATGGGGCGACCTTGACTTAGGCTCAATTCAATGGCAGTTTGACAAAATAAAAATAGATTTAGTCGGAATTGAACATTTTGCAGCTAGGTATAGTTTTCACATAGGACTAGTTAGAGACAGAAACGATGAATATTTGAAGGAATCAATTGAAAGAATGAAAGCAAGTGGCTTGACAGAAGAAGAATTAGGCAAGTAGAGAAAAACTGCTGCTTACATTGGGTTTTGTGCAAGTGTGGCTTGACAAACAAACATCAGCCAATTGCAAATCCAGGCTGTGGTTCGGGCTGGTCAAACAATTTTGAACTTTAGTTCTTAATTTCAACTTTATATTTTCAATCAGCAGCGGTTGTGGGCGGACGGAATTCTAATGCCACACCTGCACAAAGCCCTTCTCGTTGTACGCTATTTTATGAGAGAAACAGCGAACCAAAAATTTACTAACTTTGACAATCAAAAATTAAAACAGAAAATATGTTTGGAATAAATTTTATCAAGTTTGACTCAATGACTTATGTTATTAAGTATAAGAATGGACAAGTTGCAAAAGAAGGTCGTGGACTTTCGTTTTTTTATTACTCACCGACAACTTCAATTTCTGCCGTACCAATTGGCAGTAATAATTTGCCTTTCATTTTTAGCGAGACAACCAAGGATTATCAAACTGTAACTATTCAAGGACAGATCACTTACAAGATAGGCAACCCAAAACAATTGGCTGACGTTTTAGATTTTACGGTGAACGGAAACGGAGTTTATAAAAAAGACGACACCGAAAAACTTAGCCAGACAATTGTAAACGAAGCACAAACGGCAACATCTTCTTTCATTCACCAACTTGGACTTAAAGAAGCAATTCGGTCTGCAAAGATAATTGAAACAAAAATAACTGATGGGCTTTCTAATTCACAGGCAATCAAATTACTTGGAATCGAAATTTTGAGTACTAACATTTTGGCTATCAAAGCGACACCAGAAATGGAAAGAGCTTTGGAAACAGAAACAAGAGAAAGTTTACAACAAGAAGCCGACCAGGCAATTTATGCTCGTAGAAATTTTGCAGTTGAACAAGAAAGGAAAATCAAAGAAAGTGAATTAAACACTGAAATTGCAATCGAAGAAAAGAACAAACAAATTGCAGAAAAACAAGCCGAAACAGAAGTGCAAAAAGCAGAAAGTGAATTGAAATTGAGAGAAATGAAAGTGCAAGCAGACATTACTATCGAAAATCAAAGAAAAATTTTGTTGGAGCAGAAAACTGCCAACCAAAAGAAAGAAGCTGATACGCAAGGTTATGTTTTGGAAACAACTTTGAAACCATACAAGGGACTTGATTGGAAAATCTTGACAGCACTAAACAATAATTCAGACCCTAAATTCAATGTTTCACTGGCATTTAGAGAGTTGGCAGAAAATGCAGGGAAAATTGGAAACCTAAATATTAGCCCTGAATTACTTGACACTTTATTGAACGATAAGAAAAAATGAGTATCGAATATGCAATCATAATCAAGAACAAAACTCGGCTTGAAACATTGATTGAAAGGTTCAATACAAAAGCACAAGCAAAGTTTTATATTGAACGTTCCGGCGGAGATTTCGATGATTATGAAAAGGAACACGAAGTTTTTCATAATTCGTTATCGGCTGTTCAAAGAAACCTATCAACCGTTTTAAAAAACAAAGTAGTTGAAAGAAGTTTTTTACCGTCTTTTATATTCAACGACAATCAAGTAGTTGTAACCGTCGGGCAAGATGGATTGGTTGCGAATACCGCAAAGTATGTAAAACAAATTCCGATAGTTGCAGTAAATCCTGACCAGGAAAGATTTGATGGCGTTTTATTGCCATTCAATGCTGATAATTTTGTGGTAGCAATTGATAAGGTAATTTCAAATAACTATCACTCAAAAGTAACTTCATTTGCCGAAGCCAAATTAAACGACGGACAAAGGTTATTAGCTTTTAATGACTTGTTTATTGGAGCAACTTCTCACGTTTCAGCGAGATACAAAATTACTCATAACGATAAAATAGAAGAACAATCTTCATCGGGAATTATCGTCTCTACACAAGCAGGTTCGACAGGTTGGTTAAGTTCAATTTTTAATATGAGTTTTGGTATTCACAAGTTTATCGAAAAGGGTAACACAAAGAAAAAATATGCAAAACTTGAAGACAATCAATTAATGTTTGCAGTTAGAGAACCTTTTGCCAGTAAGCGGACACAGGTAGAAACAACAGCAGGAATTATTACAGGACAATCAAAATTAATTATTCAATCATTTATGCCCAACAACGGGCTAATTTTTTCTGATGGAATTGAAAGTGACTTTTTGAAATTCAATTCGGGTTCTATTGCGACAATAGGGATTGCCGACGAAAAAGCGAACTTAGTATTGGTGTGAAAAGAAAAATGGCGTACAGCAAGGGTTTGGCAAAAGCGCTAGATTTGAACATTGAGAATATTTATATTTCAAATTCCTCTCCCAAGCGTTGGTGGTAATTATAGACCGATCCCATAAACAAATAACAATGAAAAAAATCTTTACCTCACTTTTACTACTTCTTACGACACAAGGTTTCTCTCAAACAGACCAGAATAGAAAACCTGTTTTCAATTCTGTTTCTACAAATGAAGAAACAATCAAAGACTTTAAGCTCATTTCAAACTATTATACTTTAAGAAATAATATTGATAACAAAGGCTCATCTGCTTACATTTCAGTCAGTCCAACACGTAAAGAAATTTTAAATGCTGCTATCAATTTGCCTTCGGACTTTTTTCTTATTATCAAAGGACAAAATATCCTCAATATGGTTATGGTTATTAACCAGCCATCAAGAAAATTTGTAGTTATCAATCCTACTACAGGGAAACAACGTGAGTTTGACTGTTCATTAAAAGGTAATTTAACAGAAAATAGAGCGACAGAAATCATCAAAGAAAACTATGACACAAAAGCCAAAATTGAAGGCGATAGGTTATATTTTAATGACAAAAAGCTATCAATAATTTCAAATAAAGAAATTAAAGAAAATGTGCTGGAGCTAATTGAAAAAGCAAAAACTAAATATTGGCGATAGTTCGAGCGTAAAAATTCTTTCAAAAGAAGAATTGAAAAAAATCGTTTTGACAGAAAGTAAAGAAGGCGGCAGGTTAGACTTTTTTACAGAAATCAAAGGACACGAAATGGATGGCATTCAAATCAAACCTGGACTTTTTGACAGTAAAATAGGAATTGCATTATACAAATGGGGAAGAGCAAACTTTGATTTAGGCGTTAATACCATTGAAGACGCACTTGAATTTTGGGCTGAATTAAAAGGACGACAACCAAATCAACGAGAGAAAGACTATATCAAATTAGGATTTAATAAAGAGCTTGAAAAATAACCACCGCCAAGATTGGGTGGTTGAACAAGTAAGAAAGCTTCAAAGTGCGAACTAATTCAGCTTCTTCCTCATCCAATCAATCATCTTCACCTTCGTCTCAGGATAATTATTAATCACGCCCATTCCGTGCGGGCCACCTTGCACGGTAATCAATTCACAGCTATTTCCGGCGTAGCGCCATACATTTCTAAGTATCTGCTTCTTGTGTAATTTTTTACGCCGCTGTGCGACGTTGGCAAGCGGGGACGCTTGCGCTCCAGTCAACTGCGCCAGCCCTACTCAAATCTAATCCGTATTCCGCCTCTGAACATTCTTGGCATTCCGAAATTTTCCAGCGGAGTCTTGGCTACAACAACTTGCCGATTTAATAAATTCTGCACAGCAAAAAATCCTTCAAAATATTTACCTAAGCGCCGCGAAACCGTCGCGTCAATCAACGCATAACTATTCAGTTGAAATGTATTCCGATCATCATCGAACTGCCGACTGGTGGCGCGGAATTGCAAGGCTGCATTCACAAACCTCGGATCGTCGTAGCTCGCCTGCATCGTAAATTGCTGACGCGGAACTTGCGGGATTTGCAATCCAACTAAGGTCAAATCCTGTGGAGCGCGTTTCACAATTGCGTTGGAATAAATATAGCCACTCGAAAAACGAATTTGATTCGTGACTTTCATTTCAACTTCGGCTTCGATACCAGCAGAGCGCGTCCGCCCTAAATTCCGGCGTTGTCGTGTAATCAACGTCGGTGTCGTCGAAATCGTAAAGTTTGAAATCGGGTTTACGATTTCAGTGTAATACCCTGTCAGGCGCGTCGTGACACGGTTATTGACGTTCCAGTTCATTCCCCCTTCGCCGCCTGTAAGCCGTTCTGCTGTCAAGTTGTTATTCGATTGCGTCAACGTATCGCCGACGCGGAAACTGCGGTACAACTCATTCAAAGTCGGCGCACGAAAAGCGCGATAGCCGGACGCGCGCAAAATTACATTGGCGGTCGGTTTAAATTCTAAAGCTACGCGTGGATTAAAAGCATTCGCACTGCGAGGCGCAAAAAATGTGGGCGTGACAATTCCGGTTGCCAAAGCCCGTGACACGGAAGCCGCCGAAGAATCGCGCCATTGATCCCATCTCCCGCTGATCACCAAAGCCCAGCGTTTACTGAGTGAAATGTAATCCTGCGCGAAAAATCCGATTCGTCGTTGCCTGCCTCCGGCGCTGACGAATGTAGTCGCTTTGTTGCTCACAAACACGGTTTCATCGCTGGTTCCGCGCACGCCGCGCATTTCAAATCCGGCAAATAAAGTGTGTTTGCCGTTCGTCGCATTCGACCAATTAATTCTGAGTCCGGCATCGTGCGCGGGCGTGAATTGAAAGCGTGACAAACTCTCAGTGGCACGACCAGCGGCTACCGCAGTGAACCATTGATGGTAGCGTTGCTGATTGCCGTACAGCGAAACTGTCCAATTGCTTTTGTCGGGCGTGAGAAATTGCCCGCGCACGGCTACGGATTCGTTGGCGGTGTCGTTGGTTTGCAGGACTGTCCCGTTTTTACGGTCTTGATCGTACAAAGAACCACTTACGAAAATTGCGTTGTTGGCATCGAATTCAAAGCCAGTGCGCAGCGTCAAAGCGCGATGTTGCGAAGCGGCGCGAGTATCGGCGGCTCCGCGAATGGTTGGAGAAACAATAAAATATCCGTCAGTCTTAAAAGCTTCTCCGAACAATGCCAGATTTAATTTTCCAAATTTACTTCCGGCAAAAAATGATGTGTCCGCCGTGCCGAGATTGCCAACACTCGCCGAAGCGCTGAGCGTCGGTTTATTGGCTCTGCGCGTATTTAAAATAATCGCGCCACTGAGCGCATCAGAGCCGTACAAATGCGAAGCGCCTCCGCGTTCGACTTCGACGGATTGAATTGCTTCACGCGGGATGCGATCCCAGTACACCCAACCGCCGAACGCATCATTGAGCGGAATGCCATCAGCAATAACGGCAGTACGGCTGGCTCCGCTCGCGCCTGCACCACGTAATGAAACTCCCTGTGTAGTTGGGTTAGCGACAAAGGAACTGGAACGACGAAAATTGCTGAAGCCGGGAACTTGACGGAGTAAATCGTCTACGGTTTGCGCGGCGGCGAATTGGATTTGTTTGGGGGTGAACGTGGTGATGACGGTGGCTTGGCGGGTGGTGAGAAAATCAGCTGTTCCATTTACACCCACGATGAGTGCGCCGTCGCTACGGGCTGCTATGGTAAGTTCAATTTTAAGATATTCGTTTGAATTAGGAGAAATTTTAATACTCTTAGAAAAATCGTTGAATCCAGCTGATTGAACTGTTAATTCATAAATTCCAGGTGATAAGTTGAAGAGCTTGAAATTCCCTTGAATATCTGAGTACGTTTCAATACTGCTATCTTCGGCTGCTTTTAGTCGGATTGTTGCATTTACGACTACGGCTCCATTTGGATCAATAATAACGCCTTCAATTTTTTGTTTCTTGAAATCAACTATCGGTTCTCCTTCATGATTCATTCCAACCTTCATTTCAATTCGTAGGGTTTCAAGTTCAGAAGGTCTGAGTTTAAGTTGTTTTGTGAATGTTTCAAATCCTCTGGCTTGAAACGACAGTTCATAATTACCAGGAAACACCGTTGAGATATAAAATTTGCCTCGACCATCCGAATGATATTCGCGGCGCAAATTGTTTGCATCTTTCAAAATAATCGTTGCATTAGGAATCGCTGAACCGGACGGATCTACGATTTGACCTGTGACTTGCAGGTCTGGACCTTGTGCAACGACAAGCACTGTTGCGCATATTAGCAACGAAATAAAGGTGAATAATCGGAAGAAATAAAATAAATACTTAAACATTAGTGACCTTGAAAAAAGAAATATTGAGTTAAGTGTTACTTTACTCAATGCCAATTCTAAAGCGCAAGCGCAGCTCTTCATTTTCGTGATTCGCCAGATTGACCAGTACTCGTTCCGGTTATACTATTCGTATTCTTATGGCAAATATCAAAACCGCAATTTCAATGCAGGAAGCACTCTTCGTTAAAGTGGAATCTATCGCACGTGAGCTAAAAATTCCTCGCAGTCAGGTCTTCACATTGGCTGTGACAGAATACGTCCAACGTCAGGAAAATCAGCAATTACTGGCAAGGATGAATGCAGCATACAAAGATGAACCTGATGCTGATGAGAAAAAGCGACTGCGACAAATGCAAAAATCTCAACGCCGCCTTGTGGAGGGTGAGTGGTAATCCAGCAAGGCGATATTTATTGGTTGGATTTAGGCGATCCAATTGGGTCGACTCCTGGGTATCTGCATCCGTACGTTGTTATTCAAAATAATCTAATCAATCAAAGTCGTATAAATACTGTGCTGGTATGTGCGCTATCTTCAAATCTAAAACGCGCTGATGCCCCGGGAAATGTGCTTTTGAACCCGAAAGAGGCAGACCTTCCCAAGCGAAGTGTTGTTCTTGTATCCCAAATTGCAACTGTTGATAAATCACAATTAGACGATTACATCGGCACACTTTCCTCCCAGCGAATTTAGCAAATTTTAGCGGGCATAAAATTATTAACCGAACCGCGTGAAGCGGAATAAATTCAGGAGTCCACATGTACCAAGACGATTTACTCAAAGATAAAGTTATTCTCGTGACCGGAGGCGGCACCGGCCTCGGCAAATCAATGGCGACGCGCTTTTTGCAGCTTGGCGCGAAGATCGCTATCACCAGCCGCAAGGAAGAAGTGTTAGCGGAAACTGCCAAAGAATTACACGAAGCCACTGGCGGCGAAATTTTTTATACGCCTTGTGATATTCGCAACCCCGATCAGGTCGAAGTGATGATGGATACGGTCTGGAATCACTACGGCACAATTGATGTGCTGGTGAATAATGCCGCCGGGAATTTTGCCAGCCCGACCGAACGCCTTTCGCATCGCGCCGTAGACGCTGTGCTGGGCATCGTTCTGCACGGTACGTGGTACTGCACTCTCGCGCTCGGCAAAAAATGGATTGCTGCGAAACGTGGCGGCACGATGCTGAATATTCTGGCGACCTACGCCTGGACGGGTTCGGCGTATGTCGCGCCTTCTGCGACTGCCAAAGCTGGTGTCATGGCATTGACGCAATCGCTGGCGGTGGAGTGGGGCAAGTACGGAATTCGCATGAACGGCATTGCTCCGGGGCCATTTCCGACGCAGGGTGCGCAATCTCGTTTGAGTCCGACGGGAAGTTTTATGGAAGGAGCGATTCAAAATAATCCATTGAAGCGGGTCGGTACGCACGAAGAATTAGCGAATTTAGCGAGTTATTTAGTGTCCGATTTTTCCGGGTACGTGAATGGCGAAATAGTGGTGATTGATGGTGGTGAATGGATTGCCGGAGCCGGAGAATTCAGCGGACTGGCAAAAATGACGGATGAAGATTGGGATAAATTCGCAGCGCAGGCAAAATCACAAAAGTAGAAAATAGACCACCGATTGGGCGGATTATGCGGGTTAACGCAGATCAGCAAAAATCCGCCGGATCCGCTTTATCTGTGGTCTATTTTCTGAAACTGTGAACGATTCAGATGTTTTTGGCGTACAATAATCAGCGGAAAGTGTACGCCGCACCTGACAGGCGATTATTTTTATGGACAAGCAAAAATCACCTTTTACTTTTAGAAACAAAGAAAATAATACGGAGTCAACTTCTGAATCCGGCGGAGATGTCTCCAACTGGCACGAGCAAAGCATCTCGCGCCGTTCCGCGAATAAAAAAATTGCGAAAGGCGTAGCGTGGGCGGCTGGGCTTGGGATTGTGGGAGTAACTGGCTACAAACTTTTAAGCAGTGATGAGACGGACGTCGAACGTGATTCTTTCGAGCTGCAACAAAAAGAAGGATGGAATGTCGGCTCGTCAGATAAGCCGTTGAATTTCGATCCAACGATGACTTCGGTCAATGCGAGTGTCGCCGATTCAGATTGGAAGCAGTATCTCGAACCTGCCAAATTAATTAGGGCCTATCAGCCGAGCGACAGCAAATGGCAGCCGTATTTCGTTCCGACGTTGATGCAATCGTTAAGCCAGGAAACCTTGAAGTCGCAGATGAAAGCGGTACGGACTCCATTGATGGAGCAGACGTATGCGCAGGGGCAGGCGTTACGAGAATTGTTGTCGCAATCCGCGAATGCGAATGAATCGTTAATTGTTGCTGATCTTGAAGGCACTTCTTCCGTTGCGCTGGGAGCGGCATTAGCAGATTTTGCCACGATTGTTCCGACGTTTGATAACTGGCCTCATCCGCTGGGCGTGGCGCGTTCACATGAAACGCTGGGCGCGATGATGTACTACGCACAGGAAATCGAAAATAAAAAAGCGAGTTTGAAACCGAATGCTCCGGTGATGTTGCTGCTGGATTCGCAGCGGCTTAATGAATATAAGGACGAAGAAAATCAGTTCGATAATCGCTACATGGCGAAAATTCCTTCAGCGGCAGATTTGAAGCAACGAGGCCTTACGAGTTTGCTTTACGTCGTCAAAGACGATTCGCGTAAAGAAGAAATGGACGACCTGAACGATGTTTTTGTAGATTATCAAAATCAGGGAATTACTGTCCGACCGATGCCGTTATCACAGTTTAAGTTAGCTGATAATTCGCAACTTGCGACCGCGCAAAACGGTCAGCCGAATACAGTTGTCGAGCGCAGGTATTACTACGGTGGTTCGCCGATGATGCATTGGTGGTTCTACTCGCATTATATGTTCAATCCGTACCCATACGCGTACACGTCTTATGGCGGCAGCCGCTACGGTTATTCGCGTCCAACGACACCCGCAGCTTTTTCACCTCCGGCATATCGTGCGGTGAGCCGTCCCACGGTTTTTAGTGGCACGAGAGTTGGCGGAGCGAATGGCGTTGGTCGTGCTCGTCCAAGTGGCTTTGGCAGAACGAGTGTACGAATGTCTTCCGGCGGACAGGTCACAGGCGTCAGGTCAGGGCGCTCAGGCTCGTTTGGCAGAAGCGGCGGCGGATTTTTTGGCGGGTAATGTATTTGCGATTTTCTTACCGCAAGGAGACAAAGGGTCAAGGTATCAAAGAACTTTTCTCAAAAAGTAATCTTTGTCCTCTTGACCCTTTGTCCCTTTGCGGTAAAGTATTTTTTATCTGAGTAGTTTTTGAGCGACCAAAATGCAAACTGGAAAGTTTGCACTACAACGAGCAATCACGATGATATTTATTTTTCTTCTCGGCACGTTTGCCTTCTTATTTTTAATGGCGATTTTATTGACTGCACTTGGCGGCGGAATTTATTACGCCAACCGTAAGGAGCCGAAAATGCTTGACGAAGGGAGGCGATCCTTCATTGGCATGAGCGGCGAAGAGGACACTTCGTACACGGCATTTTTAGGCGTCCAACTCGTCATTCAAACCTTTGGTAGTGACGAACTTCGCGCAAAATTGAAACGCCTCGTAGACGAAGAAGAATACGATGCGCAGGGCAAGCGTCGCTTTATGAAATCTGTCGCGGCGTTGTTGCTGGAAAATCAGTATGCGTGGGAATATGGTTACTGGGATTACCGCACGGATGCTGGGGATGCGATAAAAAATTACAATCAATGGGTCAATGAAATCGAAGCTTCGATGGCGACGGAACAGGATGAAATGAGCAGCGAGGTTGATCGCTTGCGCCGCTTTTCCGATGGCAAAGAATTCGCTATTGTGACGCTGTTGATGTTGATTGATTCGCGGGATGATGCCGTTGAAGATGATGTGGGAAGTTACGAATTTCGTCCGACCTATCAGCAACTGGCGATGCCTTTAAAGTATTCGGTTGAGAACATTCCTGAACCAGAATATTTTACCACTGTGACGTTTGAAACTTTGCTCGAAGGCATTCGCGGGCTTGATCCACGGGCGATTGAACGCGATTCGTTTTTTGTCTATCCCGGCACTGAACAGGACGGATTGACTTCGATGGATTTGATGGGCGACGCTTCGTGGAAGTATTTGACGGATCATCCTTTGAGATTTAGTTAGAGCAGATTTTGATTAGGCGGATCCTCCCGTTGCTCCGGCTCCCGGTACTGTACCCGGAGCCGGAGCAACGGGGTTGCGCTGCAATTCGCCGATAACAAAAATGAACGCCCCGACGAAACCCATAAAAAATCTGCGCTGGTATATTGGTGGATTGCTTTTTCTCTCAACCGTCATTAATTACGTTGACCGTCAGACGCTGAGTGTTTTGGCTCCTACGCTTAAAGCCCAATATCATTGGACGAATACGGATTATTCCTACCTTATTATTGCCTTTCGCCTAGCGTATGCCTTCGTGCAAACGGCTTCTGGTCGAATGCTGGATCGGCTTGGAACGCGTACGGGATTAAGTATTGGCGTCGCGTTTTATTCCGTTGCTGCGATGCTGACTTCGCTGGCATCAGG
>JAYVRW010000379.1:0-3209 GCA_043775925.1 Blastocatellia bacterium | reverse complement strand
AAAGCGCGTGCCTCGGTGAATTACAAAAACAAATCTGAAAAAGTGCAGAAGATCGTTTCGACCAAAGAATACAGTTACATGATGCCGCACATCCTGTTTGGTAACGAAGACTGGCTGAACAAACATCGTGATTATGTGAAGACTTTGTTGCGCTGCGTGGCACGATCCAATGAAAAGATTCAGACCGACCCAAATTATTTTGCGAATCGCGTTTCAGCCTTGAATTCATTGGTCTTCAATATGGAAGGCATGGGGCCAGGGTTCTGGAATACTTATTTCAAAGGACAAGTTGAAAACGGAGTTCCGCTCGGTGGTTCGCGTGTCAATAACATCGCAGAAGTTCGGCATCTGTTCGGACTCGACGGCAAAGAACCATTTGAGCGCAGCATTTTTGGCATCACCTACACAGATCATGGCAAACGCTTACAAAAGATTTTACCGGATCGCTTGCCGACGATTACACCTGTCAGTCAAGTAGTTGATCTCAGTTTCATCAAAGAAATTACGGATGAAAAAACTGCCGCTCCGATTTATCAAGCGGCTTTTGAGGGCGGACAAAATCAAGGCACAGTCGTCAAAGCAAATTATCAAATTTCGTTTGATAGTGGATCGGCGAAAGTAAAACCGTCTGAAGTCGCCCAGCTCCAGGAAATTCGCAGCCTCCTGATTCGAGCTAACGATACAAAGGTTATTGTCGAAGGTCATACGGATAACGTGGGTGATGACGGTACGAATATCAAGCTCTCGAAAGAACGTGCGCAAGCCGTGTGGCAATGGCTGAAAGCTTCTGATCCATCGGCGATTAATATCAATGAGAAGCGGCTGGAAAATGTCGAAGGTTATGGTTCGTATCGTCCATTGCCAGGAAATGGAAATAAGGATGACAAAGAAAAAGCCGCGAATCGCCGGGTCGTGATTGTGTTGCGATAACACAATCAGTCGGATTTAACGCAATAGGGATAAAGAGTCGAGGGTTCAAGGAACAGCCATCCATGACAATTCTTTGTCCCCTTGTCCCCTTGTCCCCCTTGATCCTTCGCGTTAAGAATTTATGGAAATGTCTAATTCATCAACCAGTACTTCCGGCTATCCGTTCCGCGAAATGATTCGCGTTTATGGCTCAGTCGGCACCTTTGCCCGTTCTCACATCATGATCGTCTGGATTGTGATCTTCCTGCTGCTCTGGTTTTTCAATCCGATCAAAGCGATGCCATACCCTGGTGAAGTCCTCGGCGCTTTTCGCAAAATGTGGAATGCTCCGGGCAGTTCGGGACTCGTCTACAACGTCTACGTCACGCTGAAGCTGAATATTGTTGGAATTTTTATCTCATCAATCGTTTCGCTGATTATTGCTTACCTGAGCGTCATTCCACTTTTTCAGCCGTTCAATAAATTCGTCCAATGGCTGCGCTACATTCCGATTGTTGGATTCAATCTAATGTTCCTGACCTTGTTTTCAATCGGATGGTCAATGAAAGTGGCGATGCTCACAACCGGGATGGCGTTCTTTTTAGTCACCAGCATGACCAGCGTGATTGCTTCAATTCCGCGCCTGAAATATGAACTCGCAAGAGTTCTGGCGTACAACGATTGGCACGTTTTTTACAGTGTAGTCATGCGCCCAACTCTCCCGGCGATGATTGATATGATTGCGCAAAATGCCGCGATGGGTTGGGTGATGATTACGGCGATTGAAACTTTCAATCGAACCGAAGGTGGTATCGGCAGCCAGATTTATGCCTACACGTCAACGAATCAACTGGCTGAAGTTTATGCCTATTTATTAATCATCGGCGTCATCGCAATCATCGAAGACGGCTTGCTGGCATTAATCAAACGGGTTCTGTTTCCATACAGCCTCATCGCGGAGAGGGCATAATGAGCGACAACAACACAGAATGCGTGACGGGGCCGATTCAAAATCCTGAGCATCTGGAAACTTTACTGAAGATCGAAAATATCGGCAAAGAATTCCCGATGAACGATGGCACTACATTTGTGGCGCTGCAAGATTTCTCACTCGAAATTAGTAACATCAAAAATAAGCCACAGATTGTCAGTCTTTTGGGGCCATCTGGATCAGGTAAAACTACGGCGCTCCGAATTATCGCCGGACTTGATCACCCGACTTCAGGCAGCGTCTTGATTTCCACTGGCGAAGATCACAACTTGCGCAACGTCCGCGTCGGCGATGTTGGTGTAGTCTTCCAGCGTTACCCTTTATTTGAAGACCTCAACGTGCTGAGTAATTTGATTGACCCGGCAGTGCGTTCAGGGATGGATAAAGATGCCGCGAAAGAAAAAGCGCTGCGATTTCTGGATGATTTTGGTTTAGTCAAACAGGGCTTGGCGTGGCCAATGCAGCTTTCAGGTGGTCAGCGTCAGCGCGTAGCGATCATGCAACAACTGATGCTGGATCGGCATTTCATCATTTTGGATGAACCGTTTTCGGGACTTGATCCCGTCAATATTTTGAATGTCATCAACCTGGTTTCACGGATTGCGCATCAGCATACGCTGAATACTTTCATTATCATTACGCACGATGTAACGTCAGCGTTGATTATTTCTGACCACATTTATCTGCTGGGTCGGGAGCGTGACGCGAAGGGCGAACCGATGCAGGGATCGAAGGTGATGAAAGAATATGATTTAATTGCCGAAGGTTTAGCGTATCATCAGGACATCGAAGACCTGCCCCGCTTCGCAGAAATTCGCAAAGAGATACGATTAGTTGAATTTCCGAAACTTTAGTTTTTTAGCTGCGAATCAACGCAAATTTTCGCGAAGAATTTTAGACAGGATGAACAAGATTTATGACAGGATTTACAGGAAAATCTTGTTCATCCTGAAAAAAATCACGTTAATCCTGTCTTGTTTTAATTCGTGCAAATTCGCGTTAATTCGCGGCTAAATTGCTTTTCTACTTTATGGCTAACGACGAAATTAATTACACCAAAGAAGTACTTTCCAGTAATACCAATCTGATTTTTATTGGAGTCATGGTCTTCCTCTCGTTGACGGTAAATCCATTAGCCTTTCTTCCGTTGTTGGCTGCCGGAGAGATAGGGGCACTCTTTATTGCACAAATGCCCCGCGTGCAAATGATTATTCGTTCGCGCCTCAACAAAGATAAAAAAATTGAGATCGAAGACAATGAAAACACTATCGTCAAAGCGCTGCCTGTGAATTATCAGCAGGATTTTGCT
>JAYVRW010000378.1:0-3210 GCA_043775925.1 Blastocatellia bacterium | reverse complement strand
CTATGATGACCGCGACGAACGCGCCGGAGTCAAGCTCAACGACGCAGATTTAATCGGCATTCCCTTCCGAATTCAGATTGGCAAAAAGCTCGCCGAAGGTCAGGTAGAATTCTATGATCGGACAACAAAGGAAGCTGTAGATGTTTCCGTTGATGAAGTCGCAGCCATTGCACTGCAACGCATCAATGAAGCTTTTTCCGAGTTGAAAAAATAATGAAGCCTGGGAGCGCACGCCGCTGGCGTGCGAATCCGTGGAGCGGAAGTCCTTTTCATCGTAGTCATACAGTTGCCACCGTTTCGCACGCCAGCGGCGTGCGCTCCCAGGCTATGCCCTATTCAATTTGCTATGGCTAAAGCTGTAGAAGAAATAAATCATCAGTCCAATCGCCAACCAAATCAGGAAGCGATACCAATTCGTCCAGCCGAGTTCTGTCATTAAATATCCACATGTCAGCACGCCCAGCACAGGAATCAGCGACAACGATTTTCGGAAACATTGCACAACTAAAATTGTCGCCAGGACGATGTAGCCTAAGAGCGGAATTTTATGCTTGAAGACTTCCCAGCCTTGCACTGTGGAGTCAGTCGGATCAGTCGTGGCAATCATGGCAGAAATTACATCCGGTTTGAAATACGCGAGCGCTGCCCAAATTCCAATAAATAATGCAGGCACAATGAACTTTGAATTGATGTACGGTGTCTTAAATTTCCGCTCAATTTTTTGTGGAGAATTCTGCAAAATCAAAACGCCTCCACAAACCAACACGAAGGCGAACAACGTTCCGATACTGGTCAAATCCGTCACTTCGGTCAGGTTCATAAACAAGGACGGAATCGCTACAACGAAGCCAGTCACAATTGTAGAAAACCATGGCGTTCTAAACTTCGGATGAATGGACGCAAAAATCGGCGGTAACAATCCGTCACGGCTCATCGTCATCCAGATGCGCGGCTGTCCGAGTTGAAACACCAACAACACCGTAGCCATCGCAATCACGGCGCTAATCGCAATGATTCCGGCAATCCAGGTTTTGCCGATTCGTCCGAATACAAATGCCAGTGGATCGCCAACCGCCAGCTCTTTGTAACTGACCATTCCCGTCAGCACCAGCGCAATCAAGACATACAAAATCGTGCAAATAATCAGCGAATACATCATCCCGCGTGGCAGATCGCGCTGCGGATTTTTGCACTCTTCGGCTGTCGTCGAAATCGCATCAAAACCAATGTATGCGAAGAAAACTGCGGACACTCCCTTCAAAACTCCCGACACTCCGTTGGGCGCAAAGGGCGACCAGTTTTTCGGGTCTACATAAAACGCACCCAGCACAATCACCATAAAAATTACGATGAGCTTGATCGCTACCATAATGTTTGAGACGCGCTTGGATTCCCTGATGCCGACGAACACGAGCACCGTAATCAATAACACAATCACCAGCGCTGGCAAGTCGCATACGAAATGAACCCCACCGATCACCGGCGCAGTCAACCACGCCTGATGCGCGTCGAGCGCATTGCCAATGCCGTCGGTCGCTTTAATTTGTTCGAGCGTTTGTCCGGCTTTAAGCAGCGCGTCAACTTTATCAAATCCACGCGAAGCCGACAGAAAATCCATCGTCAAATATTGCGGAATATTGATGCCATAGCCCGTCAGTAACGACGTAAAATAATCACTCCACGAAATGGCTACCGCGATGTTGCCAATGGCGTATTCCATCAACAAATCCCAACCAATAATCCACGCGACAAGTTCACCAAACGAAGCATAAGCGTAGGTGTACGCCGATCCCGCCACCGGAATCATCGAAGCGAATTCAGCATAACAAAACGCCGCAAATGCGCACGCAATCGCCGTGAAGATAAACAAAAAAGCGACCGCCGGGCCGCCATTATAAGCCGCGTTGCCAATCGTCGAAAAAATGCCCGCGCCAATCACCGCCGCAATGCCGAGTGCAGTGAGATCAACGACGCCAAGGGTTTTGTACAGCCCGCCGCCTTCACCATCGCCCAAACCCTGCGCCGCATCAAATTGAAGTTGTTCAACTGATTTTGTGCGAAGAAGAGATGCAAAGTTCATAAGTTGATTGTCCGTTTGGTTCTATGAAATAAATTGAAAATTCTTCGGTATGCGATTTCATTAAACGAAATGATGGCGTGAATGGCAAGCGGGCACAGAACTTTTAATTAAACAGGTAAGGAAAAATTCTCAGGTCTATGGCGTGAGAATACGAAAGTCTCGGTAATGAGGTGCAAGTGAAACGTCATTTTCTCACTTACACATCATTACCGAGACCTTCTGGAAAGTTAGCGCTCTTACTTCGTACCAGCTTCTATATTTTTCTAACTCGCCCGTTTCAAATTCAAAACCGGTAATTCACGATTCGTTTTCACGGCGGCGATGCTCACCTGCGCCGCAACGTTTTGCGCGATTTGTTTGAAGGCTTTGGCCTGGGCGCTGTCAGGATCGCCAATGACTACGGGGATGCCGAGGTCGCCGCCTTCACGGACGTTGATAGCAATCGGGACGCCGCCTAAGAAGGGTACGCCGTAGCGTTCGGCTAAAGCTTCTCCGCCACCATTGCCAAAAATATAGTAGCGTTCGCCGTTCGTCGGAACTTCAAAGTAGCTCATGTTTTCGACGATGCCTAAAATATGCACGTTGAGCTGCTCGAACATGCTGTAGGCTTTGCGCACGTCGCCGAGCGCGACTTCCTGTGGCGTCGTGACAAGGACGGCTCCTGCCAGCGCCGTTGTTTGCGCTAAGCTCAATTGCACGTCTCCGGTTCCTGGCGGCATATCAATCACGAGGTAATCCAGTTCTCCCCATTCGACCTGACGCAAAAATTGTTGCACCGCAGAATGCAACATCGGGCCGCGCCAGACGACGGCTTTGTCACCTGGATTCAGCAAGCCGATAGACATCGTTTTGACACCGTGATAGACGGGCGGAATAATATTATTTCCCTTCACTAATGGAGTGTCATGGCCGCCCATCATAATCGGTACATTCGGGCCGTAGACATCAGTATCCAGAATTCCAACCCGTGCGCCAAGCTGTTGAAGCGAGACTGCCAGATTTACCGCTACCGTAGATTTTCCGACCCCGCCTTTGCCTGAACTGACGGCAATAATATTGCCAATTCCGGCGATTTCATTTTGGACATTGCCTTTGGCGCGGGGAACTTCAGCATCCATTTTAATTTCGAC
>JAYVRW010000377.1:0-3213 GCA_043775925.1 Blastocatellia bacterium | reverse complement strand
AACGGCAACGTATGCGCGATGACATCATACGGACGCTTCGGAGGGCCACCGGGATATTCACGCAAATCAGGGTATTGCTGACGCTCCAACATGGTTTTCGCAAAGCTCGAAATAGGCTGTTGCATCATCACCAAATGCGTTCCGCGTGGATATTTTTTCCCTCCGGCTGTAAATTCCGCCGCAGCGTTCATGACTTCGACGCCGCTGCGTTTGAGAATGCCCAGGACACGATCCAAACCTTCGATTTTGTAATAATAATTAACCTCTTCCGTCGTGGCAGGAGTGTTGGTGATTTTCTTCATCGAAGCATCTTCCTGTGCGTGTTCTTTCTCGGTTTTATCGGTCTTGTCGCTGTTCGCCGAATTCGTCAAACGATCCGCCGCCTCAGTCAAAACTTTCGGCATTTCCGGCTCCGGCAACACAAAAGCGTAGACATCTTCGTGCGGCGAAACGGCGCGATTATTGATGTCATAAAAGCTCTGCAAATATCGTTCACGAAAACGCGCCGCGTGCCCAAGCAAAGCCAACGCCGCAGTCGTTTGATAATCTACAATATTGCCAATGCCCCAGTTTCCGCCTTTCCACGGCTGAATAAAATTCCACGTCGAGATTTTGGCATCGTAGCCAATTCCACGTGTCAATTTTTCAAACGGGACGGTGATCGGTGTCGCCAGTTTGACACTCGCAGTTTCCGATAAAATTCGCAAAGCTCCGTGATAATGGGCGTACGCACGCGAAGGCGTCCACGCATCATACGTGCTGTTGATTGTGATTCCCTCTTTGCCTTGCGCAGTCAATTCCCACGCCATTGACGATCCCAAAGCATTCACTCCGGCGACGATTGCCGGGTCAATATTCGGTTCCCAGGGTTCGGTGTACGGCGGCAAAAATAACCGCGATCCGGTAGCTCCCTGCTGATGAATGTCGTGAATAATATTCGGATGCCAGACGTTCAGAATTTTGTCTACGGTGAGCTGCGTTTCGACCTGCGTGAAGGCGTACCAATCGCGGTTGTTGTCGTGTCCGGTGTAGTGATGATAAATCTCCGGCGGCGAAGTTCCTTCCGCCGGAGTGTTCAGCGTTTTTTGATACCAATTGGCAACAATATCTGTGCCATCCGGGTTCAAGGAAGGAACTAACAGAATGACCGTATTTTCCAGAATCTGGCGGATTTCAGGAGTATTGCTCGAAGCCAGACGATAGGCTAATTCTGTGGCAGTGAAAGTTCCCCCGACTTCGGTGGAATGAATCGAACAGGTGATGACGATGATCGTTTTTCCGCGCTTGATAAAATCCTGCGCGACTTTGGAATCCTGGTTGATGAGGCGCGGATCAGCCAGACGCTTTTGAATAGATTTTATTTCGTCGAGTCTTTTTAAATTTTCGGGCGCGCTAATCGTGGCAACAATGAACGGTTTGCCAAGTGTCGTTTTGCCAAGGGTTTCAACTGTCATGCGGTCACTGGCGGCGTCGAGATGTTCAAAATACGCGACGAACTTCTCCCAATTTGCCAGCTTTCGGTCAGTGCCGATTTTAAAACCGAGATCGGATTCTGGAGCTGGAACAATATTATTGGCGGCGGTCGGAATGATCCGTCCAGCCTGAGCAAAAACTGCTAAATGCAAGCAAATCAGGCAAAATGAAGTAAAAGAAAATCGTTTTAATAACAATGAAATCATACGCATCCTATTACGGCTCAAGGAAATAAGAAAAAGAGACTTGATTTAGATGTTTAAAATAGTTAAACTCTGTTTGCTGTTGTCGCCCTGCACCCCGGCAACGATTCAGTCACGAAATTACCAAGTGGCTATTCCGGTCCCAAAGCCATTGAAATCCCAAAATAGACTTGCGCAGGATTCTCCTGCCAGAACAGTCCCCCAGTAATAGAGTTCTCATGCGACGATCCAGATTTAGCCATCGAAGACTGCTTTTATCTATCGGAACAATCAGCATTTGTACCGTGCCGTTGTTATGGCCGACCGTTTTAAGTGTCGAAGGTCATGGGACATTCGAGAAAACCGCTGCCATTACGGAATTGTGGTCAAAAGTTAAATTCTCAAAACCTGCCGGGCAAGCAGTGCCGGAATTAAACTCTGTCAATGCTTTCAAGCAAAGGTTACTTGCCGAAGGGCGCGACCTTGGGATGCATGGAGTTTACATCGAATCGCTGGACGGGCGCGAGCCGCTGGTAGCATTTAACGAAGATTGTTTGTTCAATCCGGCTTCGATCATGAAGCTGGTCACTTCAATTGCCGCGCTCGACAAACTCGGTGCTGATTACCGTTTCCGAACTGAATTTGTTGCCAATGGCGTCATCAATCAGAAAACCGGAGAGCTAATCGGCGATCTGGTAATTATTAGTGGTGGTGATCCAACTTTTTCGCTCTCCGATGCCAACAACGCAGGTCAGACATTAAGAAAACTTGGCATCAAAAAAATCAAAGGAAACCTCGTCGTCATTGGTAATTTCAGTTGTAACGAAAACTCTCAAACGGATATTTCCGCCGGCGTGCTGCGACGAAATCTTGGCATCACGATTCAAGGTGAAACCAAACTTGAAAGCACGCTCCCAAGCGATCAAATGGGGAGTAAACTTTTTGATATTGAGTCAGATTCCCTCCTGCGAATTTTACAGGAACAGAATGCCCACAGCATTAACTCAGTCGCCGAGGCTGTCGGCACTGCTGTTGGAGGCGCAGCCGCGACCAGAACGTTTCTCATTGACCGGATCGGTTTGAAAGAAGAAGAAGTTTTCATCACGCGGACATCGGGATTAGAGGCGAACCGCTTAACGGCTTTGGGGACCGCAAAAATGTTGCGCGGAATTGTGGAATGGTTGAAGGCTAATAAATACAAGCCCGAAGACCTGATGCCGATTGCCGGCGTTGACCCAAGTACCGTCGGCGGACGCTTCACCGAAGCAGGTTTTGCGGGCAGCGTAATTGCGAAAACCGGGACGTTGCACGAAACCGATAATGGTGCGGCGAACCTGGCAGGAATCGCGTACACGAAAGATAAGGGGCCGGTGCTGTTTGTGATTTACGACATGGCGGAAGGTCGCAACGTCATTCACTTACGCGGCGTTCAGGATGAATTTCTGAAAAATCTGATTAATGAATTTGGTGGCCCGGCTCCGATTGCCCCACGTGCGACACCACTTATTGCGCAGCTCGCGCCTGGTAAAATTATTCTCAACGAAGGCAATTAAGTACG
>JAYVRW010000376.1:0-11029 GCA_043775925.1 Blastocatellia bacterium | reverse complement strand
TTCTGGGGAACCTATGAATTAGGCAAGCTTCATCTGGCAAGAGAATCCGAGGTATTTTGGGTATTTTTTGCCGGGAGCCGTGAACTGGTTGAGCAAGCACATACACCTAGAGGGCTTTTTGTCACAGTAGACAAGGCATCTGGTCGAATCTGGACTCGTGACGAAATCGAAGCCTACTATATGAAAGTTGCTGAAAAACGTCAGCCCATCGCCGCCTGAAAATCTTGCTATCACAAACTATGAAAATTCAGGTATTATTTTTCGGAGCCTGCCGTGAAGCTATCGGGCAGCATGAGATTGATTATGAGATCAATTCACCTGCCAATGTCGCGCACGCTTTTGCGGATTTGTCTGCACAATTTCCAACCTTAAAAGATTTCGGGAACAGTTTGCTTTTCGCTATCAATGAAGATCATTCGCGGCAGGATGACCCTCTTCACGATGGAGACGTGCTGGCGATCTTCCCTCCGGTTTCTGGCGGTTAATCCCTACTCGATAATTTTCAAAACCTGATTGATTGGGATTTTTTCTTTCTTTTCAACTTTTCCGTTAGGCCATCTGATTTCGATTTCATCAATTACTTTTGCCGCTCCCACGCCAAAATGCAGTCGCCAATCTGAATGCGAAAGATAGCTGTCTCCGGCGTACACTTCCTGCACCTGCGTCAATCCGTCGGCTTTCAAAATCACTTTCGCGCCAACTGCATTCCGATTTGATTTCGTGCCTTGCAATTTCAGCAATAGCCAATTCCCTGCCTTGCTTCCACCGTCATTTCTGAGCAATGACGGAGCGCCATCAATTTCATTGACGATCACATCCAGGTCGCCGTCTTCGTCGTAATCACCCCACGCCGCGCCGCGTGAAACTCTTCGTTGCATTAACGCTGCGCCGGAGCTTGCGGCGATTTCTTCAAACGTTCCGTTGCGTAAATTCCGGTAAAATAATTTTCGTTGCGCGTACTGTGCGCCGGGGAATTTGCCTTCGATTTGCGGATAGACATGACCATTCGCTACCATCAAATCCAGCCAGCCGTCATTGTCGTAATCAAATAATCGCGTCGCCCAGCCAACAAATGGGACACTCGCATTCGCGGTTTTTGAAGCCGTTGAAAAATCCGTGAACGATCCGTCTTTGCCTTTGTGGTACAGCGTATTGTATTGATCGGCGAAATTAGTAACGAATAAATCAAGCTTACCGTCGCGGTCATAATCGCCAATTGTGACGCCCATACAACCCTGTTCAGAGCCGTTCTCATCTACGGCGACTCCCAGCGCGAAACCAACTTCGGTGAACGTGCCATCGTGATTATTTCGATAGGCATAATTCGGAGTCGCATCGTTCGCTACAAAAATATCCAACCAGCCATCATCATCAAAATCAGTCCATTTCACGCCCAAACCATAATAACCACTTTTATCTTCAACTCCGGCTTTTTTCGTGACATCCGTGAAGGTTCCATCGCCGTTATTGTGATACAGCACATCGCCAGCACCCGGTAATCCGCGTGGCCCGCATTGCACCTGAAGCCCGCGAAACGTACAGAGTTCGCCTTTACCGAATTCAGGCACAGCTTCCAAATTGAAATCAACGTAGTTGCTCACATATAAATCAAGCAAGCCGTCACGGTCATAATCTCCCCAAGCCGCGCCCGTCGAAAATCGCTTGTCGCCGACTCCGGCTTTGGCGGTCACGTCTTCAAACGTTCCATTACCTTTGTTGCGATAAAGCTTGTTCGCGCCGAAGCAGGTCACGTACAAATCATCCCAGCCGTCGTTGTCATAATCAGCCACTGAAACACCCATCGCCCAACCAGGATTAGCGACGCCAGCCTTGGCCGCGACTTCTTCAAATTTTCCGTTGCCGAGGTTTCGGTAGAGCACGGCGGGAGGTTGTGGATTGTGTTTTTGCGCATCTTCGACGGTGTAGGAATTGACCAGATAAATATCAAGCCTCCCGTCATTATCGAAATCAAAGAAGGCTGCGCCGCCGCCCATGCTTTCGACAATATAGCGTTTTTCTTTGGAGGAATGATTCTCGAAATTAATGCCGGAAGCTTTGGCTACGTCAGTGAAAGTCACAGCAGGCGCGGCGAAAGCGGCTTGGGTTGAAAATAAGAGCGTCAATAATAAGAAATGAAATTTCATTACTTCACAATCTTCTCACGATCTGTTTTAGCTTCTTCTGCTTTGAGCCGACGTGATTCATTAAATTCACGATTGGAATCTTCACGGCGTCCGAGTTCCTTATAAATTTTCCCCAGCAGATAATGCTTCATTGAATCCTTCGGGTCGTTGGCGATAGCTTTCTCAATGGCTACCGCGGCTTCTTCATTCCTGCCCTGACTCGCCAGAATTTTTCCCAGCAGTGCGATGGCTTCAATCGAAGACACCTGCATAGCGAGAGCCTCATCTACAAATTTTTTCGCTGGTTCGATGTTTCCCTCAGCATCGTTGAGTAACGCCAGATAATACAGCGTCGTGAAATCTTTGGGATTAGTTTTGTATTCCGCTTCAAACGCCGCCAGCCCGTCTTTATTGAGTCCGAGCTTGTAATAGCAAAGTCCTAACGAATAGTTCAGCCGCAACAAATCAGGATTAAGTTTCTGCGCTTGCTTGAGTTCGGCAATCGCGCTCTCAAATTCAAATTTAGCGAGCTTCGCCAAGCCTGCCAACTGATGCGAAGACGCGACTCCCGCCGGAAAAGAATTTAACTGCTCAATAATAATTTTTGTCGGCTTATTGGTTCGCAGGTACGCCAAACCCAAACTATAAAGCACTGCCGCATCATTCGGAGCCGCCGTCAACGTTGGTTCAAGCTGTTCAATCGCGGCAGTGTTGTAGCCGATTTCGACTAGCGACAAGCCGAGCAATTGGCGAGCCTGAACGTGATTCGGATGAGCAGCTAAAAATTTATCGAAGGCATTGATCGCCTTTTCAAATTGACTGACACGGTAATGCAGAATTCCAACATTAAGCCAGATTTGCGTTAACTGCGGGGCAAGATTTAGCGCGGTTTCATACGCGGAAATCGCCTCTTCATTTTTGCCCAGCCGTGCTAGGACGACGCCAAGATTTGCCTGCGCTTCAACATAATCAGGCTTACGGGTCAGGATTTTTTTGTATTCGGTAGCAGCTTCCTGAAATTTCCCTTGCTGTTGTAAGGAAACAGCCTGCGTGAATTGTGAAGATAATTCAGAAGCCTGATGATCCTGCCCAAAGATCAGAAAAAAAATAAAGGTGAACGATAAGAAGAGCTGTGCCATAAACGCAATTGTACCACTTTTGAATCATTTTTTTGATGTGTTGGATTTCCAACCTTCTTCCATTTTTTTCAGGTTTGCAGCATCGGGCGAATTCGGTTTCATTTTTAAATACATCTGAATTTCGTCGGAGGCTTCCTTGAATTTCTTTTCGTGCGCGTAAACTTCCGCCAGATACACGTGAGCGCGGGCGGTGCTTTCGCCGCCAATTTTGATGGCTTGTAACAAGGACTGTCTCGCCTCTTCGTAGCGATCCAGTGAAAGATTGGCGTAGCCAAGTAATAAAAGCGTCAACGGGATTTCCGGTTCCAGTGAATAGGATTTTTCTAAATTGCTCAATGCTTCCGCAAATTTTTTCTCCTGAATCTGGCAATACCCCAAACCGCGTAACGCGCCGGGATACCTGCTATTAAATTCCAAAGCTTTGGCAAAACCCGCTTCGGCTTCGGGTATTTTATTTTGCTGCATTAACAAATTTGCGCGTTCGGTCAGCGCCTGAAAATACTCAGGATACATCTCAATGGATTGATTAAAGCTGGCAAGTGCCTTGTCAGGTTGATTTTCTTTTTGTTGCTTTAATCCCTGTTCATAAGCTTTGCGTGCCGCTTTGGGGATATTTTGCGCGGCTTCAACGGCATTGATGGTTCCGGCATTCGTCTTTGGAGCGCCGGAGTGCAGCGGCAGACGCATATAAATATTGACCTGAACACGATTGGAATAGGCGCGATTGCTGTCGGAATCCGCTGGATCGCTGGATTGCTCAGGGTCGTTGGGGTTGACCGCTTTCAAGTGGTAGCGTCCGGCGCTGATCGCACGAAACTCAAAATTACCACCATCGTCACAAATCGTTTCTTTATTCAGCCCATTCGGCATTTCCAGAGAAACCCTCACGCCTACTGCGGGTTTTCCATTTGGTAAATGAACTCGACCAAAAACGACAAAGCCGCCGCCCGACAAGGGCGCTCCAAGCTGGGCGAACGATGAGACTGAAAAAGTTAATAAAAAGAATAAAGTTAAAAATGACGAAGGTGAAGTTTTCATAACAGGCCTCAACAATTCCGATTTCTCACACAACTGACACTACTAAACAATCTGGCTCTCAACAAAAAAACTTGTGATGTAAATCAACGACAAACTAAAAGTTTATCGTACATAAAAACAGGGGCTGCAAACAAGTTGCAACCCCTATTATTGTAGCTTGCATTTTCAATTTTCAGTTTAGAAGTAAATCTTCACCGCTAATTGAATAACGCGATTACCTGAGACTACGCCTTGCAAACCGTTGACTTCACCAACGCCATTGCCAAGACGTGAGGTAGCGCCATTCGCGCCGTTTCTCACGTTCAGGATAGTCGTTGAAGATGCTTGTTGGTCAGTCAGGTAAGTAGCAAAGCTATTCCACGTCACACCACGGTTCATGTCACTGAACTGTGCGTGATTGAAGACGTTGAAGGCTTCAACACGAAGCTGAATGCTACGCGGTGTGTCGCCACGTCCCAGACCGAAGTTCTTGAACAACGAAAGATCGGTGTTGTTGACGCCAGGGCGGCTGAGGAAGTTGCGCGGATAAGCGCCCTTCTGAGCCAAAGCCTGAGCTATCGTTGGCAACCGAATCGCTTCATAGTTGAAGTACTTATCAGCCGTCTTACTTAAATTAGGATCGCTGGTGAAGAACCCACGAGAGGCTTCCGTCCAACTTCCCCCCAGACGCTGATTGGTATTGATATTACTGATTCCAGCACTCACATCTTCAGGCTGACCTGAAATGAACTGGGTAATACCAGTGACCTGCCATCCGTTGACGACTGATTTGAATAACCAGTTGCCATCTTTCAGTCCTGGAATTCTCCAGTCATAGTTGATGACCATCACATGCGTTCGGTCAAAAGCGAGACGACGATAATCGGCGCAACGCGAACAGACTGGATTGATGAAATCACTGTAGGCATTGGCTGTTCCCATCGCTTTCGAGAAGGTATACGCCATTCCAACATTAAGTGATTTACTGATTCTGGTGCTCAATGTAGCTTGCAATGAATGATAGTTGGATGAACCGCCTAACGTTCGCAAACCAATGGTGTTGTATCCCTGATATTTCTTCAGGAAATCCGCAGCCAGAGCATAAGTACCAGAGAATTTCACTCCTGCATCAATGTAAGCCTGAGCTAAACCCGGTTCAATATCAGGAACAACGCCGCCCACAAATTTTGCGGGGTCTTGCGCCGCTTTGGTGAAGAGTTCACCGTAAGGACTATAGTTAAGATTCAGCAATTCCTGTTGATGACGACCGAGCGTACCAACGTAGCCAACACTAACGACGGTTTTGAAGCCGAGGTCATGCTGGACTTGGAGGCTGAAGCTCTGAATGCTTGGAATTTTGCCAGTCGGATCAACTGCAATCACACCTGAGGTACCAAGCGCCAGGGGCCCAGTGCCCGTTCCGACGGTGGCGAGGTTGCCAAAGTTGAAGGTTGGGTTAATATACAGTGGTGGCTGTCCGACAGCCGCGAAAGCCACTTCGTTCCCTTGAACGCGATCATAAGCATAACGATAACCACCACGAATGACGGTCTTCTTATCACCAAAGAGGTCATAAGCAAAACCAATCGCTGGTCCGAATTGAGCGCCACGACTCTTGATTCCACCTTTGAGGTATCCGTTTTTCGTTCCTTGTTGACCATTAAACGGATCGCCTGATCCGGGGACGATACGACCAACCAGATAGGAAGGAAGTAAAGTAGCCGGACTGGAAGGATCATAGGCACGTTGATTTGCGCCAGAACATCCACCGAGTGCGAACGTGCCTGCAACGCAAGTTGGTCTATACAATCGGACAACCTTCGCCGAATCAAATTTTGTCGAATCAAAATAATAATCCTGAAGACGCTTGTCGTATTGCGGATAGATCAAGCTCATTCGCAAACCGTAATCAACCGTCAGCCGACTGTTCACTTTCCAGTTATCCTGCGCATAAAACTCAACGTTCGTCGAGCGATACTGTCCCTGGAAAATACCGATATTCGGCTGGCTGTATGTGTTGAAAGCACCGAGCAACGCATTGGCATACGGATGCCCCGTGTTGTTTGGATCGTTGGTGTTGTTGTTGAAGTTGATAGCAGCGGAATTACCGGCAGCCTGATCTTTACGGCTACGCTGATAATAGAAACCAACCTTCATCGTGTGGCTTCCTAAAACCTTACTAACATTATCGTAAATGTCGAAGGTCGTATTGGAATTTTTGTAAGGGAACTGACTGTATCCGGTAGTTCCACCAAAATTCTGGTTGGGTGTTCCACCGAAGGTAATGTTGAACCATTGATCTGCGGGATAAGCAAACGGCAACGCAAAGTTCAGCCCGATCCCGGAATAGGTCGCAGCATTCGTTTTGGTTGGATTCAGCGTCAAGTTGTTTTGACTAGAACCGAAAATAAATTCATTAGTCAAGGTTGGCGAAAGAGTTGAGGTGACATTCAAAGTTCCATTCCAGGCTGGCGCTTGTTTGAAAATCAGATTGTCAAAAGGAATTTGATTGTTCCCGCCAGTCCAGCCCAAACCGTAAGGCATAATTTGTTGATCGGTGTCACGCGTGTAACGAATGTAAGCACGAGTATTTTCCGTCAAAGAATAATCCAGGCGAATGCTATTTTCACTGCGCGGATAACTGACGCTGAGCTGCGAGTTATGGTTGTAACGGAAGGCGTTATCAGCGCCACCCAGAGGGGTATTCTCAAACGGACGGAAAAGATTCAAAATCTTCTGACCGCTTACATTGATGCGGTTCGCTGGAATCACATTACCAGGAAAGGCCAGGCCCGTAACCGGGTCTTTAATAACAATGGCGAGACCATTACCATCTTTGGTCTGACTGTAATCGCCAGCCGCTTCAAGTGCCGTTGGAACACGCGATTGACGCGCAGCTTGTGGAACTAACTGCTGTTGCCATTCCTGTGACCAGAAGAAGAACAGTTTATCCTTGAGGATTTTTTTCGGTAATAAAACAGGGCCGCCGATGTTGTAGCCTTGTTGATTATATCGATAAAAATTTCGCGGATTGCGTTCAATTCCACTGGTAGGATCACCAATGCGTCCGTTTGCTTTGTTGAAAAAACTGTTCGCATTGAATCCTTCATGACGATGGAAGTAATAACCAGTGCCGTGGAATTGACTGGTTCCGCTTTTGGTCACGATTTGGATTTCGCCACCGGCAGAACGACCATACTCAGCCTGATAATTCGAGGTCAACAATTTGAACTCTGCAATATTGTCGAGCGAAAGCGCGATGTGCTGTGTTCCGTTCGATCCGCTGTCCATGTTTGTAGTACCGTCAATCGTCAGATTGGCTTTCCCACTGCGCGCTCCGGCGATGTTGACATTACCGATACCGCCTGGCCCAGAGGTCGCAAAACCTGAAGTCACAACTACACCCGGAGTCAATTTGATGAGGTCGAGATAGTTGCGTCCGTTAATCGCCAGATTCTGAATCTGTTGGTTATTGATCGCGGTTCCCTGTTCGCCGCTTTCGGTTTTAATCTGTAACTGGGCAGCGTCGGCAACGACCTGAACGGTATCGCCGATTTGACCAACTTCCAGCTTGATCGTGCCAGTTGACTGGCGATCCGCTGAGTTGAGGGTAATGCCGGATTTGACAACTTTTTTGAAACCATTTGCCTCAATTGTCACCGAATAGGTTCCGGGCTGAAGAGTTGTAAAGGTAAAAGTACCTTCGCTGCTGGTGGTCGTGTCAAGTTGAAAATTGCGGGTAACATCAGAAACCATTACTTTGGCCCCCGCGACTACACCGCCTTGTGCATCCTGCACTGTTCCGCTCAATGATCCGCTTGTCTGTGCCAGCACTGAAGCTGACAGTAAAACAAGCATCGCTAAAAGCGGAAAAAATCGTTTCGCTAAGAGAGGCGAAAACATATCTGTCTCCTTTAAAAGTAGCTGCTTCGCCTGGTTGAATCAGAAAAACAAACCTGACGCGAGCAATTAACGGGTTAAGAAAACGCATTTTGAATATAGAAATACTCAAAAGAGGTCTTCAGTATTTGGATGTATTTGTTTTTTAAATCCCAGAAGCTGGTCAACAGTACGCCGTATGAATGGCAATTTCGTAGAATAATTGAGTCATTTCTCCTGACCAAGGTCAGTATGTAGCTGACAGGACTTAACTGTCAACAGTCAGGATGAAACTGGATAAAATTTCAGGAGAAATAAATCAGGAAAGAGGTTTTGAAATAGTAGTTCCGAGGTCGTCGGAAGTATTCTCAACTGTTGGAAAAGTCACAGCCTGATAAATTTCACCAAGCGTCAAAGTCACGCCCAACGACTTCAATTCGACTTCGCTTTCCAATCCAATAATATCAGCGCGGAGCCATTGATTATCCGGCTGTCGCACATAGCGCGTGACGTGCGGCGTATCCTGCGCCACCAACAAATATTCCTGAAAACTTTCGATGGATTGATAGGCCAGAAATCGCTCGCCACCTTCGCTTCCTCTGGTTGTCGGTGATCGAAGCTCAACAATCACGAGCGGATTGATGAACATGTCTTGCCCTAAGAGATTTTCGACAATGACTTCGCCGCGACTGACCGAAACATCGGGATAGCGATAAGGAAAAGCGTCAGGAACTTTGATGCGAAGGTCGCTCAAAAATACTTCACAATTCCGCTCATCAAGCTTATGACTGATTGAGCGAAAAATATTCATCATTAACCTGACGTGTCGAATGGTATGAGGCGAACGCTCAACTACGATGCCATTAAAATATTCGTACTTCGCTTCTTCGCGCAGCTCAAACGCAATGTACTCTTCAATGCCGCATTCACGTTTTATGATTGCGCTCATTTACTACCTCACATGCAAGACAGGCTGATCGGGATGCGCGGGATTCGGTAACACTTTGCGATTCGCACAATCTACTAACAAATCGAGCTTCTCCAGGACAGTTTGTCCGATCAAAACATTATCGCCCAGCACCATCGCTTCATCCGAAGTGTCGCGTCCGAGGATGTCAATAATCAGCGATTCTGTCACGCCCACTGTATCTTTTCTGCCATCGGCGTATTCAGCCACCGTATGCTTACGAATCCCCAGCCCTAATTTTTCAACGACGTGAATTGGAATAATCGTAGACACTGCGCCCGTATCAATAATCGCTTCGGCATCGTAAGTACGGATGTCCTCTTTCTTCATCAGCCCGCGCCGAACTAGCGTTTCATCGCCTGCATTGGTCAGTTTTACTCTGACAACAACTTCTCCCATAGATTTTTTCTCCTGCTGTTATTATGCCTGATGATCTTCACTACATGCGAACTCACTGAGTGTGCTTTTCCCTCTCAGGCACATCATGTTGTTGATTTGTATTCAGCGTAATGTTTCGGCGACTCGACGTATATCTTCATCAGGAAGTGTTTCTAACTGCATCAGGAAAGAAACTCTCTTTCCCATTTCTGTAAGTTGCAAGTAGTTTGGCACAATGCTTGTCAGATCCAAAAGCGCTAAAACTTTATTTTGAGTAGTAATCTTTGCCTCCTGCCACTGTTCAGAATTCCCCTCAGTTCCAGCGTCTTCTTTATCAATTTGAAGGATCAAACTTTTTTGATACAAGTCGTATACTTCAGCCCCAATCAATAGCCTGTTCGCCCACTTCATAGAAGGAGTCTTCGCGTAGTAAATATGGTTTTGCATCCGAAAAAAGTCTAAGGAGGCAAAGCTGGCGATAAGTTGATCCTTGAGCGATTGATAATGCGTGATTCAAAGACTCTGGGGAAAACCGTCCATCAAAAGCCGCGGTAGCAAAAATATTTGCATAAAATTTCGCCTTTTTTTCTTCGTGTTCATTCTGACTTTTGATAACTATCCCTTCAAGTAATTCATCCGCCGATGAGCGAGAAGTGTCGCCATTAAAAAAATCATCATCACGAAGTTGTTCGCCTTTAGAGAATCTTTCATTTATAGCAACAATCGCATATGCAGCAGTTGCACCAGCACGAACTTTCGCACGGTGGCCAGTTGTTCGATCATAGAGGTCAAGGCAAGTACGCTTCATTACCGTTGTAATAACAGCCCCTAAAGCTGCACCACCAATTGCACCCACAGGGTCCATGAATAAGCCAATCGCAGCACCAGAAGCTGCCCCGGCAATCTCAGAGCCTGATTCAATAAGCTTGCGAAGTTTGGATTGTTGTTCTTCGTCTGACATCAATTTAGTAATTTACAATTTCATTTTGACAGCAACTTCAATAATTCAAATTTGGCGCAAGCCAGCGTTCGGCTTCTGCAACATCAATTCCCTTTCGCTCGGCATAATCTTCCACCTGATCCTTCTCGATCTTCCCAACCGCAAAATATTTCGATTCAGGGTGCGCGAAGTATAAGCCGCTGACAGAACTAGCCGGATACATCGCGTAGCTTTCCGTCAACGTGATTCCCGTATTCTTCTCCGCCTGAATCAGCTCAAATAATTTCCCTTTTTCCGTATGATCGGGACACGCGGGGTAGCCTGGCGCGGGGCGGATGCCGCGATATTTTTCTTTGATTAATTCTTCGGCGCTGAAGGTTTCCGCTTTGCCGTAGCCGAAAACTTCTCTGGCTTTCTTGTGCAGCAATTCGGCGAAGGCTTCGGCTAAACGATCTGCCAGCGCTTTCGTCATAATCGAATTGTAATCGTCGTGGTCGCGCTCAAAGCGTTCGCAGACGGCTTCGATGCCGATGCCGGCGGTGACGGCGAAGGCTCCTAAATAATCGGCGCGACCTGATTCTTTCGG
>JAYVRW010000375.1:0-3230 GCA_043775925.1 Blastocatellia bacterium | reverse complement strand
AACTGCTTTCCTGCGAACTGCACGTAACAAGGTAATTCACAAGGGCAGAAGTGAGACAGAGAAAAATTCTTCATCTCACTTTTGCCTTTTTTAGGATTCACCAATGTCAATAAAAACTGCCCCAATCGAAACATTAATTGAAGCCAATGATCTACTCTATTCTGAATTTTTAGCCGCTTTTTCTGCATTGACCTCACAACAACTAAACTGGAAGCCAAATCCTGATGCCTGGAGCATTGCACAATGCGCTGAGCATTTGCTCAAAACAAATAATTTATATTTGGATCGCCTTGAGGAAGTTCTGGCTGGAACATATCAAGCGAAATTTCTTGAAAAGGTTCCAGGCATGACCAGGCTGGGGGCGAGCCTCCTTTTTTGGGGGATGACAACCACGAAAAAATTGAAAGCGCCAAAAGAATTTGTACCTTCATCAAGTGAGGTCAGTCCCGCCATTATTGATGACTTTCTTCAGCAACATAAGAGAATGAAATCATCCATGCAGCGATGCAATTTGCTGAAAGCTGAAAATAAAACGTTTACTTCTCCTGCTGCTGCGGTTTTTGTTTTCAACTTACTGGATATGTTTAGAATTTCTACGCTTCACTCGCAGCGGCATTTTCAACAAGCACAGAGAGTGAAAAATAACCCTAAATTTCCTTCGTAATATTTATGAATCAATCTTCCACTATTTATGATGTTTGTGTAGTTGGATCAGGCGCGGCGGGCGGGGTGGTTGCCATGCAGCTTGCACAGGCTGGAGCCAATGTCGTCGTCCTTGAAGCTGGCAAGTGGGTTGATCCCAACACGGAATTTTACAGCCATACGATGCCTTACGAATTGCCGAAACATGGTTATGGCTGGAGTCCTCACAAACACCTCAGAGTTGATCCGAAGCTGGAGCCATTCACACAGGCAGGCAACAAAGGCGTAGACCATTTTCTGACGAAAAAAGTTGGTGGCAAAAGTTTGTTGTGGGCGGGTCTGAGCTGGCGTAACAGCAAATATGATTTTGCCTCGTGGCCGGTAAGCTATAACCAACTTGCGCCGTACTACGACAAAATGGAGGTATTGATGGGCGTCTCAGGAAATTATGACAATCATCCAAACGTCCCCGACGGAAAATATCTCAAGCCGTTGAAGTGGAATTGCTCCGCGTACGAAATTCAAAAAGGCGCCAATAAACTTGATCCGAAAAAATACAAAATGATTACGGCGCGTAAAGCGATTTTGACCGAGAAAAATTGGTCGAAGCGCGCACCCTGTCATTACTGTTCGCATTGCATGCGCGGTTGCGATACGGAGTCAAAATATACTTCGGCGAATACGGCAATGCCGCTCGCACGCGCGACAGGAAAGTGCAAGTTAATTCTCTACGCCAACGTCGCCGAAGTCTTGATGAGCCAGGACGGAAGCAAAACTACCGGTGTAAGATATTTCGATGCACGGACAAAAAAGAGCTACGAAGTGTTCGCAAAAAATGTTGTGCTGGCGTGTGGCCCGGTAGAATCTGCACGTCTGATGTTGCTTTCCAAGTCAAAACATTTTCCAACCGGGATTGCGAATTCGTCAGGCTTAGTCGGCAAAAATCTCATCAGCCATACGTCAACTTCCGCACAAGGATATTTGAAATCTCTCAAGCAACGCGAAATTTACAACGACGATGGAACCGATAGCTCGCACGCATATATCCCAGCATTTTATTGGGAAAAACCGCATAAAGATTTTCGTAAGGGCTATCACATTATTGTGGATGGCAGCACGCGCCACGGAACCTACGGCGGAGGGATGTATCACAACGCACCTGGGTTTGGTGCAGATTTAAAAAGAGAAATACGTGATCGCTATCCGGCGTTAATCAATTTATATTCACAAAATGGAATGGATGCTCACGCCAGCAAATTTGTTGAGCTTGATCCTAAAGTGAAAGACGTGTACGGATTGTCAGTGCCAAAAATTCATTTCAGTTTGACGGCGGAAGACATCGCCAGCGCAAATGATTCGTTAAATACAATTTCAGAAATCATCGAAGCTTCTGGTGGAGTCATCACCAGCAAATCAAATCCAAATTCTCCCGGCGTAGATTCCGTGCATTATTGCGGTACTGCGAAGATGGGGACTGATCCGAAGACTTCCGTTTTGAATCCGTATTTGCAATCGCATGACGTGAAAAATTTGTACGTCGCGGATGGCAGTGGCTTCATAGATTTTTCAGAGAAGAATCCGACGCTGACTGTGATGGCATTGGCTTCGCGGAGTTCGGATTATTTGATCGAGCAGTTGAAAAAAGTCTGAATAAATTTTAGGAATAGACTACGGATTTTACGGATCATGCGGGTCTTCGCCGATCTGAAAAATGCTGATCCGCGTAAACCCGCAACATCCGCCTTATCCGTGGTCTATTCCTAATGATTCAAATTGTGACAAAACACAAAGTGACATATTCCTTCCTATCTTTATTTTCATTCGCGTTTAGACTGTCGGTTGTATCGAACCTATAAATCTGAGGCATCCCGTTTATGACTACTACGATCAAAAAATCCTACGCCACGTACGCGTTAATTGTCCTGACTTTGCTCAACCTTTTGAATTATGTAGACCGTTATATTTTCGCGGCGTTAATTCCATACATTAAACCTGACACGGGGTACACTGATGCGCAGCTTGGGTATATTGCCAGCGCGTTCACGATTATTTACACGGTGTGTTCGCCGCTGTTTGGATACCTCGGAGATCGCTTCCGGCGCGGACGATTAATCGCCTTCGGGATTGTGATTTGGAGCATCGCCACGGCAGGTGCAGGGTTCTCGGCCAGTTTTTGGCAGATGCTATTTTCGCGTTCTTTGGTCGGAGTTGGCGAAGCGAATTATGCGACAATTGCGCCTGGATTATTATCAGATTTTTACGAGAAGCATCGGCGCGGATTCGTGATGAGTTTTTTCTTTGCGGCGATTCCAATTGGTACGGCAATTGGTTACGGCGCAGGCGGATACTTCGCCGATCCTGCGGTGCTGGGGTGGCGCAATACCCTTTATTTAGTGGGCTTGCCGGGGCTTTTGACGGCGATTGCCGCGTGGATGATGCACGAACCGGAGCGCGGTGTGATGGATACCGATGAAGAAAAAACGGAGCGCTTGAGTTTAGTAGAAGGGTATAAATTATTACTAAAAAATAAGGGCTATATTTTTGGCAGCCTGGGCTATGCCGCTGTAACCTTTGCCGTTGGAGCTTTG
>JAYVRW010000374.1:0-3231 GCA_043775925.1 Blastocatellia bacterium | reverse complement strand
TCGTGAAAAAATTAGGGCCGGGAGATGATGTAGATACAAAATGTGGAAAGTGCAAAGACATTCGCAGTCATGTCATTGTCGCGCTAACAGAAGCAGGTCAAATCGCCAGAGTTCGCTGTGGTACTTGCAAAGGCGAGCATAACTACAAAGCTCCATCTGACAAACCCAAACGTGCTGCCAGTACGCGCACGCCGCGCTCTTCAGAAGTCGTGGCGAATGGCCCCACAAAAATCTACTCCACCCAGCAACGCTTCAAGATTGGCGATCAAATTTCTCATCCGACTTTCGGATTAGGACTGGTACACGACGTGCGTGAAAAGAAAATTGACGTAAAATTCGGACGTGATGCTAAAACGCTGATTCATCTGGGCTAAGATTAATCCAATCGAGAAGTCAGAAATTCCCTCGCCAGCAGCAAAGATTTACCGCGATGGCTGCTCAGGGATTTCTCTGTCCGGTTAAGCTCGGCGAAAGTTTTTCCAGATGCTACGTCTTCAAAAATCGGATCATAACCAAATCCGTTTTCGCCGCGTGGAGCCTGTGAGATAACCCCTCTGGCAATCCCTTCAAAAGTTTTTGTGCCTTCGTCAAAGCCAGTAATGGCAAGACTACAGACGAATTGCGCTCCGCGGTTTTCCGGCGAAACATGTTGTAGCTCGTCCAGTAATTTCACCACACGATCAGCGTCGGTCGCGTCTTCTCCGGCAAAGCGAGCTGAATAAATTCCCGGCGCACCATTCAAAGCATCCACTTCTAAACCCGAATCATCCGCCAAAGATAAAATGCCTGTGTGCGCAAAATAATATTCAGATTTAATAACAGCATTTTCTGTGAAGGTTTGGCCTGTTTCCTCTACGATTTCGTAGCTGTCAGGCAAATCCCCGAGACCAATAACTTCATACGGCAAACCTTCGAGCAGCGAGGTAATTTCCCTGATTTTCCCAGGATTTGTGGTGGCGATGAGAAGTTTAGGCATAGAAAATTTTAAGCCGTTGCTTTGACCAGCGTCACCTTAAACGAAGCATCAAATTTTTCACCTTCGCGGACACGATCAATAATTTCAACGATTGATGCTTTGACCAAAGAATGCTCCCTTGCTTCCACAATGGAGAGCCAGTCATCCAGAAAATAACTTTCAATAATCGGGTCTTCGATAAAAGATTTTCCATCGTCAAACAACAATTCACATTTGATCGTTGAAGACTCTACCGAGCGAAACCCTGCGGCTTTCACGAAATTTTCAGCTTCATCAACGGTGACACGATTTAGAATTAATGCATCCAGTGCTTCGGTTTCCAAATCCAATTCAAACAACGCTTCCCAGAAAACTGAGAAGAACTCATCAAAGGTTCCGCGTGTCGCAGTCTTCAAAATAAAAGTCGCATCTTCAATGCAGGTCTTCTTCAAATCGGACAAAATTAATTCCAGATCATCCTGAAGTTGCTTGGGAGAAAATAACGAAACATCCAAAATAGCGACATCAAAGGCGCGCTCAAGGCTGCTGATTGAATCTAACGGCGCTTGAATAAATTTCAGGTTTTCCAGTTGTTTTATCGAGTTTTTTCCGAGCGCCAGTTTTAATCGTTCCTGATCTTCTTCGACGGCTACGACTTCGCCGCGATCTCCCATTTTCACGGCTAGATCAAAAGCAAACGTCCCTGTGCCGCATCCAGCGTCAAGAACCCTGCCGCTTTTCGGCAATTTAAGGATTTCTTCAAGAGCCGCGTCAAACGCTTCGCGCCAATTCGGAACAATATAAAGGTCGTAAATAAAAGCTAATTCTTTGGCAGATTTCATGTCTGGCAAATAGTACCCAATTCAGTCAAGCATCAGCAAGTCAGTTGACGAATTGCCGAAGTTATTCAAAACTCCAACCGTGCCAATTATCACCTGTCCAATTTGTTATCGTGAAGTCGAAGCGTTGCGTCAAGCTGACGATGCATCACTCGAAGCAATGATTGAGGTCAACGTTCCAAACTGGCAACCCGACGACGGACTCTGCGCGGCCTGCTATGATTTATTTCACCAGGCTGACGAGCGCCGACGCACCAGCGATAAAATTTTTCACGACGGAGCCTATCATATTTTGCCGACTCCGAGGCGTGTCGGGGCGAATGAAAAATTCAGAGGGCGTGGAGTCACAATTGCCTTTTTAGATTCAGGATTTTTCCCGCACGATGATCTCATCAAACCACACCATCGAATCAAGCACTACGTCAACATCGCCAATGAAAATGCGCCGGCGGACGAATATTTCCAGCCGGACACTTCCAGTTGGCACGGGATGATGACTTCCGTTGTCGCCTGCGGAAACGGATATTTATCCAATGGAAATTATCGTGGCATCGCCTCTGAAGCCAGCGTCGTTTTAGTCAAAGTCGGGACCGCTTCGCGCATCCATCATCAGGACATCACGCAGGGCTTGCGCTGGGTGATCGCTCACAAAGAAGAATTCGATATTCGCATCGTGAATCTGAGTTGCGGCGGAGATTTTGAGGCTTCGTATTTGAACGATGAACTTTCTCAAGTCGCTGAAGCAGCCGTCAAAGCCGGATTAATTGTCGTGTGTGCGGCAGGCAATTCAGGCCATTCGCCAACTCACGCCGTACTGCCTCCGGCCTCTGCGCCTTCGGTCATTACTGTCGGCGGAGTCAACGACCACAATACACTTGAATTCGATGATAATGAACCGTTCCATTCATCGTACGGTCCCACGATTGACGGCTTGCAGAAACCCGAAGTCATCGCGCCCAGCATCTGGTTAGCCGCTCCGATCTTGCCGGGAACTCCGACCGCTGAAGAAGCAGAATTAATTTCATTATTACACGATGCGCCTGACAATCAGCTTCAGGATTTGCTGCAATCACACAGCAAAGTAAATGAAGATTTAGACGCGGCAAGCGAACTTCCACCATATTTAATTCGTCAGCTCATCAACATCAAAGCGCACGATACGAACATCATTGATGGCAATTATAAGCACGTAGACGGAACCAGTTTTGCTGCCCCAATTGTATCATCTGTCATTGCGCAAATGCTGGAGGCAAATCCAAATCTGACTCCGCAGCAAGTGAAACGAATTTTGATTGATACGGCGATTCGGCTGAAAGCAATTGAAGTGAACCGACAAGGCTGGGGAATGATTATTGCTGGTCGTGCAGTTGAAAAAGCGATAGACCACAGATGACACGGATTGATCGGAATATGGAGATGAGGATAACTGAGGTTTTT
>JAYVRW010000373.1:0-11068 GCA_043775925.1 Blastocatellia bacterium | reverse complement strand
AAAATTTATTCGTCGTTGATGGCAGTAGTTTTACGACAATGCCGGAGAAAAATCCGACTTTAACGATTGCGGCATTGTCTGTGAGAGCCGCCAGATTTATCGCTGAGCAAAAGAAAAAGGGAGAAATGTAAAGCCCGACTGTTAAGGAGGGCGTCTTTGTATAGTGCTGCCCTCCTTAACAGTCGGGCTTCTGCCTTACAGCTCCCGCTTTTTCTTTTGCTCGGTGATAAATTTTGCAGCCCTCACGGACAATGCTGCAATCGTTAGCGTTGGATTTTTCTCTGGCATGGTCGTGAAACTGCTGCCGTCAACAACGAATAAATTTTTGACTTCGTGCGCCTGATTATGAGCATTCAAAACGGAGGTTTTCGGATTCTTGCCCATGCGGATCGTCCCGACTTCGTGCGAAGCGAACCCGCCAATATTCAAGCCATTCGTCATTGCCAAATCCATTCCAATCGCGTCAAAAATTTCCAGCACTCCATTGCGCATATCAGCAAATAATTTGCGGTCATTTTCGCTCCAATGAAAATTGATCAACGGAGTCGGAATGCCCCATTTATCAGTTTTCGTCGGATGAATTGTGACTCGATTTTCGGCACGATGTTCCGCTTTGCCAAAGGCTCCGACCTGGAATAAGGAAGGTTGCAATTCACGGATACGTTGTTTGTAGCTCGAACCAAACCCCATAACATCTTTTGCGTGCATCGGGCTGCGATAGCTCGCATAATTGAGCTGCATTCCAAAGCCACCCACATAATCTTTTTTGCCGCGCAAGTGATTGTAGCGCGGGATATAGGCGTGATCGGTCATTCCATCGCCCGCCCACGTATCTTTCCCAACTAATTCAGTCATGTAGCCGTTGGCTCCGGCAGCGATATGACCGCTCAGATAGCGACCTACATTGTCATTATTATTTGCCAGTCCGTTCGGGAATTTTTCACTTTTGGAATTTAATAACAACCGTGCGGATTCAATCGTGGCGCAACCCAGCACGACAATTTTTGCGCTGATTTCTTCTTCTTTTCCCGTCGTGCGATCAATGATCGAAACCCCACTCGCCAGCCCGTCTTGATTGACTAAAATCTTTCTCGCTAAAGCATTCATCCGCAGTGTCAACTTACCTGTCGCCAATGCTTCAGGAATCACCGTCACATCGCTTGACCACACGGCACGCACGTCGCAGACATCCATGCAATGCCCGCAGTAATGACAGGCTCCGCGTGAACCTTTCGGTTTGCGTAGCACTGCTTTGCGCACGGGGATGACTTTGATGCCAATCGGCGCCAGCTTTTTTTGCCCGTAGGCCTCAGAGCATCTGAAGTGCGGCGGTTCAGCAACGAAATTCCCGTCAGGCAAATGTGGCAACCCTTCTTTCGTGCCGAAGACCTGCATTTCCTGCTCGACGTAATCATAAAACGGCGCAAGTTCTTCGTAGCTGAGAGGCCAATCTTCTTCGATGCCGTGCAAAGAATTTTCACGAAAATCATCCGCCGAAAATCTGAAGGTCGCCGCATTCCAATGAAAAGTTCTGCCGCCCAAAGTGCGAATGCGATCAATGCCTACGCGCTCGCCAGTATGTTCTAGTTCACTACTAATTCCATCGGGATAAAGTGAAGCCTGTTTGTTCAATCCAAAGCCGCGCTTCGGCAAATCGTAAGGCCAATCGTGAATCTTGAGGTCTTCGATTTTCCCTCGCCCGCCAGCTTCGAGCAGGATGACTTCGGCTCCGGCGGCAGTCAATTCTTTCGCCATAAATCCGCCCGCTGCACCGGAACCGATGACGCAGACATCGAAGATTTTTTTCTTTTGAATATTCATGTGATTTAATTTTTTCAAAACAGGGAGGGCTGATCTTCCAATTCTTCCGGCTTCACGACAGCCAATTGCAATAACGATTTGAATTGATTCGCCGACGCTGGAGAGTGTCCGGCGAAGTGATTATTGAAGTATCCGTAAATCGTCGAGACATTTTGTTGGAGTGCCTGAAAGCCTTGTGTCCATTGCTCAAGCTCAGCCTCACGGTGAATTTGAATTCTCGAATAATTGGTAATTTCGCGCGAACCTAACCATCGTACATAAGCAAAATCTGTCGTTGGTCGTTGCGTCAGATGAATCATCGTTTCTCTCGCAAACCATTTTCCATCGGTGAGCGTCAGCGCGACTTTGTTGGCGTTCAGCAATCCAATGACATATTCGCCAATATCATCTTCCAACCAATGGTGGTCACGAAATTCAATCGCAAAGCGCAAATCGCCCGGCAGCAGTGGCAGGAATTTTTCCAGCGCAGGCAACGAACGCGGAGAAAAATCCGGTGGCAGTTGAATCAGGATGAGCGCTAATTTTTCTGAGAGTCCACGGACTCGTTCGCAGAAGCGCAACAATATTTCTTCGCTGTCCTGCAAGCGATTTTGATGCGTGATTTCCTGTGTAAGCTTTAATGAAAAAGTGAAATTTTCAGGGCTTCGTTTGTACCACGAAGCAATCGCAGCGACGGATGGAATGGCATAAAAGCTGGAGTCAATTTCGACGGTTCCGAAGGCTCGGCAATAAAGTTCAAGAAAATCTGCCGGACGTGCGCTACGTGGATAAAACGAACCGATCCATCCGTCGTAGTTCCAGCCTTGCGTACCAATATGAATTTCGCAATTTTGCTTGTCCATGACTTATCTCATAAATAGCTTAACCACATTTTGTTACTGCGTTTTTTGAATTCAGCAAACCACCGACAGGCCGGATAAAGTAACAGCATGACTCCGATCCAGATCAGGTAAATAATCGGAAGCTCAAAGCCCCATCCTGGCGGAGCTTCATCGGTTTTTAGCGAGAAAATTCCTGAACCATATTTGGTTATTGCCACAATAATGACGATGACGCGGAGCAATGGCAGATGCAGCAAGTAATAAAATAGCGGCACCCTACCAAAGGTTATCAAGACCTGACCTAGCTTACCAAATTGACGATCAAATAATCCAAGCGCGAGAATCACCGGCCCCAAAGTCATCAAAAGATACATCAACGATGGTGGATATTTTTCAGTATTGACGAAAGAGAAAACAGTGAAGAGAGAATTTTTCTGAACCGACCAGCTCTGCGGGTCGCCATACGAATTGAGGATACGGAGCAGAAAAAATATCAGGATCAGTAACATCCCAAGCCTGCTTAGAATAGCTTTTCGTGCTCCTCTTTCCGTTGAAAAAATCGTTCCGAAAACGTAGCCGCAGGCCATCACACCAATCCACGGGATTAAGGGATATTGAGTGAATAAAAATTTTCCGGGCAACCATTCGAGGTTTGCCGGATCGTGCAAAATTGCCCATCCCCAGCGAAACGAAACAAACTGGTCAGCCTTTAAAACATCCAGCCAATTATGGACACAGATCATGGCGATCCCGAAAAAAGCAATGATCCATTTGGGAAAATGAATTAACGCCGCCAGGACGATCATGGACCATCCAATTGCCCAAATGACTCCGGCATTCGTTGAAGTATAATTGAAATTCATTTGCCAGCCGAAGCAGCGAATGAAGGTCAATTCAAGGAAAACCAGCCACACGCCACGGGTCAGTAAAAAGCTTGAAACCTCATGCGTAGTTTTACCTTTGGAACCGTAAAGAAAGGCGGCAGTTCCCGCTAAAAACACAAAGCTCGGCGCACAGAAATGAGTGATCCAGCGAGTGATAAAAAGGGCGGGAGTGGTTTGGGATAAATCAGTCGGATCGAAGTGAGCATTACTCAGGAAAGCGCGTGTATGATCCAGTGCCATAATGACCATGACGAGGCCGCGCAAAAAATCAATTGATTCAAGACGAGTGTGTAAAGTATCCGAAGTTTCAGCCGACGCTGAATTTGATAAAGCAAGCATTTAGACTCCGGGGCAAAGAGGTTAATGATTAACTTCTACGATAATTTCCAAGCGGCATTATTATCATCCCACAATTGATTGAACTCCAAATTATCTTTGTAGGTGTCGAGGCATTTCCAGAAACCGTTATGTTTGAATGCCATCACTTGATGTTCATCCGCCAGTTGTTCGAATGGTTCGCGTTCGAGAACTGAATCGTCGGTCAGGTAGTCAAAAATAAGCCGATTAAAAACGAAAAAACCTCCATTGATCCATTCTTTCAATAAAGGTTTTTCCTCAAATTCAGTCACCTCATTTTTGTCATTAAGTTTGAGAACCCCAAACTGAGAACGTGGATTCACTGCCGTCAGCGTAGCGATTTTATTGTGCGAACGGTGAAACTGTAATAATTCAGGCAGGTCTATATTTGCCAATCCGTCACCATAAGTCACGCAGAATTCTTCATCTTCTCCGATATAATTTTTGATAAGTTTGAGCCGACCGCCAGTATTTGTGTCCAGCCCTGTCTCCGCAAAAGTGATATTCCACTCTCCGGGATGCGTTTCAAAATACGCTTTGATTTCAGCGCCGAGATAACCTAAGCACAGCACAAAATCATTCAATCCATAATGGGAATAAAGTTTCAGCAAATGCCACAGCATTGGCTGCCCACCAATTTCAATCAGCGCTTTCGGAACGTTGATGCCGTGTTCGCCCAGCCGCATACCGCGACCACCACAGAGGATGACAGTTTTCATTTTTATACTAGAATTTTGCTAATCGCGGCTTTGAACCAATTTGTTTGCGCAAGCTTTGCTGGGGTTAATTTCAACGAGCCAACCAAATGGCGATTGAAACGACTCTTCATATCGAAGTAAGGGTAGAATTTTTCAAGCTTATCACTTTGGAGAGCTTCGATAATTACTTGAATTCCATTTTTGTCGCGCTCAATGTTTTCGTCGTTAAGTACTGAATATCCGCGTCGCGCTAATTCCAATCCTGTCAAAATGTAATCACGCTGTTCATTTTTTTGACGCACGATGTCGGCTTGATAATTAGGAATATCGAAATCTGGGAAAAGTTCAGCAATATTTTCAGGATGATAGAGATAATTCTCGAAAGCGTAATACTCCAAAATTCGCAGGTTCGGGAGTTGTTGTCGAATTTTACTTATCTCAGATTCGGTTAAATAATCCCGATCCATTAACCCGAAATAGGCTGGATTATTTTTGGCATTCAGATAAACCTGTCGTTTGTCCTGAACACCAACGAAGATTTTTTCATCCAATCCCAGCAAATTGTAGTACTCATCGTTTTTGTTCTCGCATAGAAATATACTTTTCCCGTGAAAGACCTTGAGCATCAGTTCTCTTGGCACAGCAACTTCGTAAATTTCTAATACTTCTTTTGGTAGCGGAGTGAGGCTCTGCGGCTGATCAAAATCCAGTTGATCAAAATCAAGTATAGCTGCGTGCGAGAATTCTTTGGCGTATTGAATAAATCCAAGTGAGTGACTCGCTGTCCAGAGCTGACAATTTTCAGGAATCCAATTTTCGAGGATCTCTTTGATTAAATTGTATTGCAGCGCCGTATTCAAATGAACATCAAGTTCATCAATAAAATAAATCGTATCATTAAAATGTTCTTTGCGAATCAAGAGGTTTAGTAAGATTCCAAAGATTTCTTTTTCGCCACTGCTTAATAAGTCATATAAAAAAGTCGCATTGCCTTTACCGAATTCGATTTTACCTGGTTGCCCATTTTGTGGAAGGGAGAAGCTTTTTAAGACGAGTGAGGTTGCTGTGTTATTACCGAAAATTTGCAACATTGCTTCGTTAATCGGTGTGAGGTATTTGTCCCGAATATGTCGGGTATCAGAATTTTCTTGCTCGTTCAAGACTTCGTTCAAGACCCGATTTATTAACTCGAAATAATCATTCTCAAACCGATCATCATAATCAATATAAAATTTTGGGCGATCTCCGTCACGAGCGATTTCGATGTTTGCTGACACTGCGGTTCGCTTGAGGCGCGGGGCAATTCTAAGCGCACTCCTACCATAAAATAAGTTTTCAATAGGTGACTCAATCGGTTTAATTGTATTTCCTTGACGCTGAAGTTCTAGACCATTACTAAAATGGAAGGTAGCTATTGGGTACTCATTATTTTTTCCGTGATAATCAAAGAGATTATTAAAATAAGTACGGTCATTAGCCAATTGGGAAATCCACTCAAAGGCATCAAACACACTACTCTTCCCACTCCCATTCGCCCCAATCATCAGCACCAATTTAGGCGGAGTATTATCACCCGACAAATCAATGGTCAGATCGGTAAATCGTTTGAAGTTTTTCAGCTCCAGCTTGCTAATGAACATTAGTTACTCCTTGCCTTTTCCCAGACTTTCGCAAATTTTAAAAACACACTGTAAGCCGTAAACATCGCAATAATCAATCCTTGCGCTCCATCACGAAAGCCCTGCTTTACAATATAGGTACGAATAAACGCGGCGATTGGCACGACGAATAAGTCAATCGTGCGAACCTTTTTGCCTTGTTTGAATAAATGCTCTGCCGCGAGTGACGTGTACGAATCCAACACGTGATGATGTTCGCTTAAATTGCGTTTGGTGTAGTGCAGAAATTCGCCGGGGAGCGTTTCGACTTTGCCGCGCACATGCGCGACTTCGTGCGGAGCTATGCCGTCCCAAAAGCTCGCGGCTTTGCGATAAAGCCGCATTTGATAATCAGGATACCAGCCGGAATGTTTGATCCAGCGACCCTGATAGAGCGTGCTGCGGGCAATGCGAAAGCCATCAGGCAGATTTTTTTCATCCAGCTTGCGCAAGTTTTCGATTGAAGATTTTAATTCAGGTGTAACGCGCTCATCGGCATCAATCCACAAAATCCAATCGCTGGTAGTTTGTGCGTCCGCGAACTGATGTTTGTCTTTGTAGCCCTTGAATTCGTGATTGAAAACTTTATCGGTAAATCGTCGCGCAATTTCTTTGGTGTCGTCGGTCGAGTCAGAATCTACGATGACAATTTCATCGCAGAAGGCAATGGATTCGCAGAGGGCTACGAGGTTGTCGGCTTCGTTGCGAACGATGATGGAGGCGGAAATTTTCATGTGCAGAGGTCAGCAATTTTGATCCGTTGATTCGCTGGAATTTCGTGTTGCTGACAAAATTCAAGATTAGCAATTGAGAGCTTCAGATTCAAAGCGTCCAGCGGCACAAGATGATTTTCTTCGAGTTCGTCAGTCGCGTTGTCAGCCGTGAAATTGAGCGGGCAAAAATCAACTACCAACTGGCAGTCGTCAGATTCGTAAAGTAACGGCAAGCCCTGCGTGCGACAAATGATTGGACGCGAATCGTAGATTGAACATTGGTCATTAACGAGTAAAGGGCAGGCTACGGATTCGCCTTTTGCTTCTTGCTCTGAAATATTTTTTGCTTGTTGATGAATGATGGTTTTTATTGCGTGTGGTAATGATTGGATCGCAATTTTTACTACAGCCGCTTCGACTGGGAAAATGGACAGATGATGATGACAGCACCCGCTACAACCGGAACGGCATTGCAGGTGTGATTTATAATGCTCATTTAATTGCGATGTTAATTGGTCAACATCGGTGATTAAATCCGTATATTCCATTTTCGAAATTTATCAATGTATCAATGGTTTTCGTGCCCTCACAATACCGCCTTCAACGCCTGCCCGGTATACGATTTTTTATTCTTCGCTACAATTTCCGGTGTCCCTTCCGCAACAATTCTTCCCCCACCTTCACCGCCTTCCGGCCCCAGATCAATGATCCAATCTGCCGATTTCATGATGTCTAAATTATGTTCGATGATGATGACCGTATTCCCCATATCAACCAATTTTTGCAGCACATCAATCAGCTTTCGCACGTCCTCAAAATGCAACCCCGTAGTCGGTTCGTCTAAAATGTAAACCGTTTTTCCGGTCGCACGTTTGGATAATTCTTTTGATAATTTGATGCGTTGCGCTTCGCCCCCTGACAGCGTAGTTGAGGATTGTCCGAGCTTTACATAACCTAATCCCACATCGCTGAGCGTCTGCAATTTTTGCTTGATTTGCGGGATGTTCTGCAATGTTTCCAGCGCGTCTTCAATCGTTGTATCCAGTAATTGCGCGATGGATTTTCCCTGATAGCGAACTTCCATCGTTTCGCGGTTGTAGCGTTGTCCGCGACAGACTTCGCAGGTGACATAAACATCGGGCAGAAAATTCATTTCAATCCGTTTCATGCCGTCGCCCTGGCAGGCTTCGCAGCGTCCACCTTTGACATTGAACGAGAAGCGTCCGGGCTTATAGCCACGTATTTTGCTTTCGGGAAGCATCGCGTACAGTTCACGAATCGGCGTGAATAATCCCGTGTACGTCGCCGGATTGGAACGCGGTGTGCGCCCAATCGGAGATTGATCAATTTCGATAATTTTATCAATAAATTCCAAACCTTCGATTGCTTCGTGCGCACCGGGTTCAGCGAGACTGCGATAAAGTTTTCTGGCGATGGAACGATATAAAATGTCGTCAACCAAAGTGGATTTGCCGGAGCCGGAAACGCCTGTGACGACAGTCAACAATCCTAATGGAAAAGTAGCTTCAACCTGTTTTAGATTATGTTCAGAAGCGCCTTTGACGACTAATTTTTTTCCGTTTGGCGAACGTCTGTTGGCGGGAGTTAGAATGCCGATTTTGCCGGATAAATATTGTCCGGTTTGTGAAGTGAGGGTTTTCATGACTTCTTTCGGCGTTCCACTCGCCACTACTTCGCCGCCGTGTGATCCCGCGCCGGGGCCAAGATCAATTAAATAATCGGCGCGTCGCATCGTGTCTTCATCGTGTTCGACTACAATGACCGTATTGCCAATGTCGCGCAGTCGTTGCAGTGTATCCAGCAATTTTTGATTATCGCGTGGATGCAATCCAATCGAAGGTTCATCCAGCACATACAGTACGCCGCGTAGTTGCGAACCGATTTGTGTAGCGAGGCGAATCCGCTGACCTTCGCCGCCGGAAATGCTGGCAGAGGCGCGATCAAGCGTCAGGTAGCCTAAGCCCACCGCTTGCAAAAATCGCAAACGGTCACGAATTTCTTTGAGGATCCTTCCGGCAATTAATTCTTCGCGTTCGTTTAGAGTTAGCGCGTTAAATTCTTTGCCAGCCTCTGTCAATGTGAGCGCCGTGTAATCGGCAATGGAGCGCTCTTTGACTTTGACGGCGAGTGATTCGGGTTGCAATCGTTTGCCGTCGCAGGCAGCGCACTTGACCGGAGAGATATAATCCTCAATCGGAGTTCCACGAGATTCGCTTTCGTCTCCGCTGGCGATTTTTGCGGCGGATTTTTGGAGTTGATCTTCCAGCCATTGCTTCACGCCTTTCCATTTCGCTTCGTATTCGTATGTGTTATGAACGAATTTCAACTTGTCGCTGAGTCCATAAAGAAAAGCGTTCAGCGCTTTGGTTGGCAGTTTTCCAAATTCAGTTTCAGGCGAAATCTCAAAATGCCGCGCAACTGCGAGCAGGACTCCGCGCAGATATGGATCAATGAAAGCGTCATTGAAAAACGTAATTTTGGAAATCAAAACAGAATCATCTACGATCAATCGAAGTGGGTCAATTTCGGGTTTGCTGCCAATGCCGTTGCATTTCTTGCAGGCTCCGAAGGCACTATTGAAGGAGAACGAACGCGGCTCAAGCTGCGGAATTGACACGCCACAATTCACGCACGCCAAGCGTTCGGAATACATCATTTCTTCGCCGTCAATGATGGAAACGACGACAATTCCTTCGGTCATTTTCGTCGCAATTTTGACAGCTTCTTCCAATCGTTGGGCGATGCCGTCTTTAATCATCAAACGATCAATCACAATTTCGATGGAATGATTTTTGCGTTTGTCGAGAATGATGTCTTCGTCCAGCGAACGCATTTCTCCATCAATCCGAGCGCGAGTAAATCCAGTAGCGCGGATGCCGTCGAGTTCTTTTTTGAATTCGCCTTTGCGTCCGCGCACAATCGGCGCGAGCACCATCACCCGTTCGCCCGGAGGCAATTCTTTGATCGTCTGAATAATATTTTCCGTGGATTGGCGCGTCACCGGAGTTCCACATTTATGGCAATGCGGCTGCCCAATCGAAGAAAATAATAATCGCAAATAATCATAAATTTCCGTGACGGTTCCAACGGTCGAGCGCGGGCTGCGGCTGGTAGTTTTCTGTTCAATCGAAATCGCCGGAGATAATCCTTCGACCGAATCTACATCAGGTTTTTCAAGCTGTTCGAGAAATTGCCGTGCGTAGGCCGAAAGCGATTCGACGTAGCGCCGCTGCCCTTCGGCATAAATTGTATCGAACGCGAGCGAAGATTTTCCCGATCCGCTCAAGCCTGTGATGACGGTTAATTTATTACGCGGAATTTCGACATTGATGTTTTTGAGATTGTGCTGACGCGCTCCACGCACGGTGATTTTTTCGATAGCCATAGAGATAAAATTGGCGAATTAATTGATTGAAATGTAAACAATGAATACTAACGGAGTGGAAGAGGATGAGCAAGCGCGACATATTTTGCCTTGGTTGATTCAGGCAGTCACTGTTACTCTGACAGCGCAACGAGTACAAATTTCAGGGAAAATTATTATGATAGAAAGCATTCACATCAAAAACTTTCGCGGGATTCAGGACGGGAAAATAGATAAATTCAGTAAGATTAATTTGCTGGTAGGGCCGAATAATTCAGGAAAGTCGGCGGTGTTGGAGACGATTTATTTACTGAATACTTCGAGCAAGAATCATGCTTTTGATGTTGATCGTCACTTATTCGACGGAGCGATTGCCGATGTTGATTTACTGGGGGATGATCCGTTAGACAGAATTTGCCTCCGGCATGCCAAGAAAACAGCGAAGTACTCAAAGCAAAGTAATTATCTTGAAATATTTAGCAATAATTCACGCCTTCATATTCCTGCTAAAAGTGAAAATACTGTTAAAATGGCAATGATCTCATTCGGGAATATTCCGGTCGTGGTGGAATCAGTGAGTGCAGAGTTGGCAGTTTACTTGAATACTAAAGAAAATGAATTGCCGCTAAACAATCTAGGTAGTGTTGACAAGTTGAGATAAGATGAATGAATGCAAACAGTAAAGCTAAGTGATGAGCAATGGGCGAAGATGGTAGAATTTTTACGAACGT
>JAYVRW010000372.1:0-11077 GCA_043775925.1 Blastocatellia bacterium | reverse complement strand
AGTCGGGCCGTACATGGAAAACTTTCGAGAGATCACCGAAGAATTCAAATGCCGCCAGGCAGTGCTTCAATTACAGGGAACAACCGATAAAGAATTATCCGCTGCTTTGAGTGATGTGCTGATTGGTTTATTAAGCAATCCTGAACAGGCTGAAATTTTAGGTAAAAACGCGCAAGCAGCAGTTGAAGCCAATCGTGGAGCGACCACCAAAACCGTCGATGTGATTGCCAGTTTGATTTGATGTGCGACAAAATTTTCTGACCAAATTTGCTTACAGATTTTACGCTATTGGCGTGAAAATCCGCCTTGCACTTTATCGCGCAAAATTCTTCAAAACTCATCAGCTTAATGCACCTGTTATCAGCGTTGGAAATATCACTTTCGGCGGAACAGGAAAGACTCCGTGCGCTGCCTTCATTGCAAATTTTCTGCATGCCGAAGGCTTCAACGTGGCGATTTTAAGTCGCGGCTACAATCGCGAAAGCAAAGGTCGCATCGAAGTTTCCAACGGCAAAGAAATCTTATGTAGCCCGAATCTTTCCGGTGATGAACCTTACCTCTTAGCGCAGCAATGTCCCGGCGTCAGGGTCGTCGTTGACGCAGATCGCTACGCCGCCGGGAAGTGGTTAGAATCCCAAACAAAAATTGATGCATTTATTTTGGATGACGGTTATCAGCACATTCGATTACAGCGTGATTTGAATTTATTGTTAGTAGATGCGACGACAAATTTTGATTCGAGTATAAATTTCCGCGATCCGTTGCAGGAGATGAAAAGAGCGGATGCGGTGATGATTACGCGATCTTCTCAGCTTTCAGTTCGAGAGCCATTGGTGCGATCAATTCAAAAGTATTGCCAGCCAGAAATTCCCATCTTTTTCGCCGATCATAAAATCACAAGTGTTAGGTTATTGGCGGAAAATACCAATAAAATGGCGGTTTCTAGTTTGACTTCATTATCAATTGTAGCGCTTTCCGGCATCGGGAATCCGGCGCGGTTAGAGCTTGATTTGAAGAATCATGGTTTGAAAATCATCCGGCATTATATTTTTGAAGATCATCATCGCTACACGAAAACTGATCTGGAAAGTCTATTCCAACAATCAATCGAGTTGGGGGCGGAAGCCATCATCACGACAGAAAAAGATGCGACGAATATTGATCCAAAATTTAGGCAGGATTTCAAACTTCCAATTTACGTGGCTCAGCTTGATTTTAGTTGTACTGAAATTGAAGAATTAAAACAATTGTTGCTGCGAACAAGCCGCGCTGCTTAAAAAAAACTTGATGAAAAATCATTCTGAACAAGTTCATGAAAGCGGCTTTGCGATTATTCCAAATATAATTAAGACTACCTTGGTTGATGTGCTAACTGCCGAAATTAAGCAAATTCAACTAAGTGAAGCAGTCAAGCAAAGAGCAGGCAAAGCCTTTGGAATCAGGCGATTGCTCGAAATTGTTCCCGCTGTTCGTGCCTTAGCCGAAAGCGAAATCGTCCGATCCTTCATTGCCCCAGTGCTTGGAAAAAACGCCAAAGTCAGGCGCGGAATCTTCTTCGATAAAACTCCTGTCGCCAACTGGAAAGTCCCCTGGCATCAGGATGTGGTGATTGCTCTGCGCACGAGAAAAGAAGTCGCGGGTTTCAGCGCCTGGTCAACGAAAGCGGGAGTTGTTCACGCGCAACCGCCCGTCGAAATTCTCGAAAGTATCCTCGCCGTTCGAATTCATCTTGATGATACAACTGAAAATAATGGAGCCTTGCGCGTCATTCCCGGCTCACATCAATTTGGAATTTTGGACGATGAGGCGATTCAAAAGTTGAAAGAGAATACGGCGCAAGTTACCTGCTCAGTGACAAAAGGCGGAGCGTTGTTGATGCGTCCATTGTTGCTTCACGCCTCATCTGTAGCGACTGCTCCTACTCATCGTCGCGTCCTGCATCTGGAATACTCTGCCTATAATTTGCCTGATGGTTTAGAATGGTATGGTTCTTGAATATCTTGTAGGACTGAATCATTTTGAACACTTGGAAGTCGAGAGGAGTTGTGAAAAGTATGAAAGCAAGTGAAGCGCTGATCGAACGATTCTTGTTTACGACAGACGTTTATCATCAAATGATTAAGCTGGGAATATTGAATAAATACGACAATGTGGAACTCCTGGAAGGAGATCTGATTAAAATGAGTGCGATGGGTCCAAGGCATTTATCAAGTATAAATCGCTTAACGGAATTCTTTATTTTGCAGTTACAGGGAAAGGCGATGGTAAGCACTCAGGGACCAGTCGAAGTGAGTCAGTATTCAGAACCTGAACCGGATGTGACATTACTGAAAAAAAGAGATGATTATTACCGCGACGCCATCCCTAAAGCAGAGGATGCTTATTTAGTGATTGAAGTTGCCGACACGACGCTGGTCAAAGATCGGGGCGTCAAACTTGCCGCGTACGCCAGAGCCAAAATAGTTGAATTCTGGATTGTGAATTTGCAGGAATATGTCATTGAAGTTTATACAAATCCACTTGGCAGTTCCTATCAGACCGTGCGCATTGTTCATCGTCACGAAACGCTCTCGCCTGTTTTACTCGCTTCGGTTGTGTTGGAAGCTGATGAAGTGTTGGGCTAACTCCGGGCATTGTCTATGCAAAATTATCTGGATGATTTTCTCAAGCATTTGAAGTACGAACGTAACTTATCGGAGCATACGCTACGCAATTACGAGAGCGACATGGTGCAGTTCTATAACTACATCGCACCGCTGGATAAGAACGATGAACGCCGTGAAGTGCAAATTTGCAGCATTGATAATCTGACCATCCGCGAATACATGGCAACGCTGTACGAAAAGAAAAAAAAGAAAAGTTCGATCCATCGCAAAGTCGCTACCCTGCGCACCTTCTTTCGTTTTCTCTGCCGTGAAGAAATTCTTGAAAATAATCCGGCGATGCTGGTGTCCAGTCCTCGCGTAGACCGCAAGCTCCCGAATCATCTTTCCATTGAGCAAATGGTACGCTTTATTGAGACGCCCGAAACTGAATCAGTACTGGGCAAACGTGACCGCGCCATTCTTGAATTGCTCTACGCCAGCGGTCTGCGCGTTTCAGAATTAACGGGACTGAACTTGCTGGATATTGATTTTAATAATCAAACGTTGCGCGTGAAAGGAAAAGGGCGCAAAGAGCGGATGGTTCCGTTTGGCAATCACGCGAAGGCTGCGCTCGAAATTTATCTGGGGGTGCGTGGCGAATTGTTGATTGAAGCGGATCCTGATGATCGTGATCCGCTGGCAGTCTTTATGAATTATCAGGGGACGCGCATCACGACGCGCTCCGTCGGTCGAATGCTCGATAAATACTGCAAGGAATGCGTGGATATTCCACACGTCAGCCCCCACGCCTTGCGGCATTCGTTCGCCACGCATTTACTTGATGCCGGAGCCGATTTGCGAACGATTCAGGAATTATTGGGGCACGTCAGATTGACGACTACGCAGCAGTATACGCACGTCTCGACAGATAGATTAATGGAAGTTTATGATAAGGCGCATCCAAAGGCGTAAATAAAAAATGAGGTTGTTGGTTTGCTTAATTTTAGGAAGGAAGCATTCCAACAACCTCTAGCAGAGTCCACGAGATTATCTGTTGCTTAAGTAAAGCGTTAATGAAAAGTGCCTTCCAGAAAAAAGTAGCGGAAATTTTCCAGTCTGCATTTTTATACCAACCAAAAAAAATGAATGGCGAAAAAAATGCGGAAGCCCGCACGTAGTAAGGGCGTCAACTCGGCACACTTGCTACGTGCGTGTTTCTGCATTTATAAATATTTCTTAATCGCTTGACAGGTAAAAACCTTTCCGCCAGATTCCTGCCGTTCCATTAACAAAGTTTATACAAAGCCAGCTCAAACGAAGCTGACTGGCAAAAAAATAAACCAGCAACAACGCGTTGCCACAGTTCCAGGGGATGAAGAGACGCAGGCCTGAAAGCAGAGCTACCTTACCTGCGATCAAAGCGAATGCGCCTACGCCTTTACCTTTAAGGGAAAAACATTAATCAAATAACAGGTGTCAAGAGTTCAAGCTTCAGCTTGTTTCTTAACTCGCCACTGTCAAATCAAGCTGAAGCTTGAACTCTTCACGCTTCCGGCCATTATTTTTCTGTCTTGATTGAGGATCATTAGGCTAAATACAAATTTAGTGATCCACGATGATGACGGGCAAAATAATTGTCAGGGCGATGATCAGCCAATCTGTTCACGTGTGGCATGAACTTTTAGTTCGTGCTTTTCAGAGAGCAAACCGTTGGTGCGAAGGCGCGAATTATCATCACAGAAATTTGTCTGGTATGCTGCACAAACTAAAAGTTTATGCCACTTTGTTTCGCTTGTTTTCGCAGCGTATCCTGATCCAGCAGGAATTGCACCAGCGCGGTTGGCGCACGATGAAGGACTGGGGATGTGGGCGAGGACAAACTGCCTACTTCTTCTTGCGTAAATTCACATCTGAACTAAAGCTGACAATCGTTATATTTGCGCCGGATTCATTACCGTGCGTTCCCTGTAAGCGGGTCGGGCGAGTGCCGGTTGGTTTGAGGTTGAAGTCGTTGGAAATGTCTCCGCTGAAGCTTTTGGCGGAGACTGAAAAATTGCTGTTTTCGGCGGCGAACACGGTGATGTCTCCGCTAAAGCTTTCAAAGTTATAACGCCCGTTTTCCTTGAATAATCCATCAAAAATTATCGTTCCACTGTGGCTGTTGATCTGTACTTCGGAGGAATCAATCAGCTTCAATGTAATGTCGCCATTGGTGGAGCGGACTTCGGTCAAGCCTTTTATTTCGGCTAATTCCACGTCGCCGGAAACGGAAGTGATGCGGACTCCTGCGCCGATGGAGTGCATAATTGTAGTGGTATTGACGCCCGTGACGGTGGCGCGCCCGGTGACATTGGCGACGGTAATGTCTCCGCTGACGTTGTTAATGTTGAGGTCTCCGCCAACGTCGTTGATGATTAAATCTCCACTGGTGGCGATGGCGGTGACGCCTCCTGAGATTTGCTCAATTTTTAAATTCCCACTCGTCGTTGAAACGACGGCTTTTGAGCGCAGGCGGCGCACCGCGATGTCTCCACTGGTGCTGTTGGCAAGGACATTCCCACCAATATATTCGAGGCTGATATTTCCGCTGAGGGTGCGGATATCGGCTTTGCCTTCGATTTGAGCGGCGATGATCTGACCACTATTGGAGCTGAGCGTACAATTATTTTTCAGCTTCTGAACCGTGATGTCCCCGCTCAGAGATTGCGCCAAAACAATTCCTTCGATGTTGGTGATGGAAATGCTTGCGCTATTAGAATTAATCGCTTTCAGGGCGACGCCACGCGGAACTTTGACGTGTAATTCAAGCATCGTTCCTGACCGCGAATTCCAATTTGCGGCTGGATATTTGACGCCAATTTTCAGGTATTTGGGGTCTTCATTAAGGCTCAATTGCACCTGTTCAAATAATGACCGATCCCCTTTTTTGAAAGCATCAATTTGCACGTTAGCTTCGTCCCAACCGGAGACGTGAATTTCACCCCGCGCATTCATGATTTCGATTTCGCCTTTGGCGTCGAACGCAATAGTGCGATGAATTTCATCTTGTCCCACTGCCACAAGGGAAAGGAAAATAACAGAAAATACAGTTAGCAGAAATTTCATAATTGTTCCTTATCGCATGGCGATTTCCTGCATCAACTCCACTTTTTTGGAATACGCTGCCAGTAAAAATTGAGCAGCAGAAGGGTCGTTCGGATGTTGTTTCAGCGCCTGACGACTGGACACAATGGACTTGTCAATCAAGTCCAAACTGGCTTGATATTGAAGCCGCGTCGGTTCGTCATATTCATTTTGGCGTTTGACGATGGCGCGGTTCAGTAATTTTATCGCGCTCTGATATTCGCGTCCGGCTTTGGCAATTTGCAGCGCCAGTAATTCATCATCGTTGACTTTACGGTCAGCCACTTTGAGGATTGGTTTAAGAGCTGATTTGGCTGGCGTTTTGACTTTTACGAGTTCGATGGTCAGCTCTGGTTTTTCATCTTTCGCAAGCACAGGCATTGGTTGAGTTTTCGATGCTTCAGGCGTCGGAGTCGCTGCCGCAATAGTTTTTTGCTCAGTATTTTTTGACGAAAAATAGAGCGAGGTCAGTCCTACCGAAACCAATACCAACAAGGCGGCGAAGCTCATTTGACGAAGCAGGGTCGGAGTGATCGCCGGAGCAAAAAAGTTTTTTAACTTCGCTGACAGGGAAGCGGCGGGAGCTTCTTCTTTTTTGATTCGCGTGTGAATTGCCGTCCACATTTCGTCCGAAGGTTCTAATGAATTTTGTTCGTAAAATGATTTGAAAACTTCATGTTCACGTTCGATTGCCTTCAGCTCCGATTGGCAGTGTTTGCAGCCAGCCAGGTGCGCTTGAACGGCAGCCTGCTGCGCAGCGTCAAGTTCACCGTCAAGAAAATCTTCGAGTTCAGTTGGGCAGTTCATAAGTTCGCAGCTTTTAGTTCGCAGTGGGAAGAAATTCGAAGTTCGCAGAAAAGAGGTTCGCAGTGAAGGCAATTCATCAGATTCTTACTGCGAACTTCTTCCTATTCCTACTGCGAACTACCCACGTAAGATTCCAATTTCTTTCTCATTTCAGCGCGTGCCCGATGCAAATCGGTTTTTAGTTTACCGATGGAATGTCCGGTGATGGCGCTGATTTCTTCATAACTTCTTTCTTCAAAAATTTTCAGACTGAAGACGATTCGTTTGTCTTCATCCAATCCAGCCAGTGCTTGTTTGATGGTTTGATTCAATTCCCGATCAAGCATGGCTCCATCGGGATTTTTCCCGCCGGCGGTGAGCCGCAAAGATTCCGGTTCGTCCAGCGTAATATTTCTTTCCTCTTTAATATTTTTTCGGGAAGCTTCGCGGGCGACATTACGAGCAATCCCGAAAAGCCAGGTTGAAAGCCTCGCCTCATCCTTCAAGAAATTCAGATTGCGATAAGCACGGACAAAAGTTTCCTGTGTTAATTCTTCCGCCAGTGTTCGATTATTAACGTGATGATAGAGGAAACTGGCAACAGGGCGACCGTAACGACGATAGATCGCATGAAAAGCGTCTTCGTTACCGCTTCTGGCCTGCGCAATAATGTTCGGGGCTATCTCCGACAGCACTCGGTTGTTCGCTCCTGTGGTATCACTGTGAGAACTAACGTCGAGAAAAACCTGATTACTCTTCTCAATTCTTAACATTCCGAGAGGTAAGTGCAAGAATGAACGAGAACGTTTCATTCATCACTGAAATTTATCGCTACCCAAAAAGAATTTATGAAAAACAAAAAACGATTGACAGTTTTTATACTGAACCGTTATAACAGGTATACCGAATAAATTATCGGTAGATTTATTTTCCCAGTCACAGACTGGATTGAAAGGCAAACAATGACACGACACGAAATCAATTTAATTTCATCGCGCTCCTGGTTCAAAAGTAGTGCAATTGCAGTTAGTTCAAATGTTCTCTTCTCCTCGACGGTTCCTGCCTCTGTTTCTGCTTCGATGTCCTGCTGTTGTTGTTGCCGCTGTTGTTGTTAGTTCTCAACTAACGAAATCCCTTTCTACAATTTATTAAGTTTGTTGCCAGCTTTTATCAGGGTTTTGGCTGATAGTTTTTCTCAATCAGACTTTTGCATTATGCAACTGAATGAGGTGGAAACGAATCACACTCCTCACCTGAAAAGCTCAACAAGCAAGAAGTTCGACGAAGGTTTACTGACTGATAACTGAAAAGTAGGTCGGTTATCAATCTGACTCTTTGTCGAACTTAGCAATCTTCGATTTGCGCATTTGCGAATCATTTACATTTACACTTTAAGGAATACTTTTATGAGCTTAATTCAACCACACGGCGGAACTTTAATTAACCGCGAAGCAACCGGCGCAGAGCGTGGAGCCTTGATCGCCTCAGCTGCGACATTACCCACCATCACTTTAAATGCCCGCGAAGAGGCAGATTTAGAACTGATTGCCAATGGAGCTTTTTCACCGCTCGAAGGTTTCCTTGGTGAAGCCGATTACCTTTCCGTCCGTGACAACAAACGTCTGGCGAATGGCCTGGTCTGGTCAATCCCCGTCACACTTTCCGTCAATGAAGAGGAAAAAGCGAAACTGACCATTGGCAAAGATGTTGCCTTGAATGCGCGCGACGGGCGTTTATTAGCTATCCTGCATTTATCAGAAATTTTCACCTATGACAAAAAAGTAGAAGCGTTACAGGTGTATAAAACCGACGAGGAAAAACACCCTGGCGTAGCGGCTCTGTACGCGCAGAAAGATATTTTGCTCGGCGGTAAAATCACCCTGCTCAACAAAGTCAGTGAAGCTTTTGCGAATTATCGCTTCACTCCGGCACAGCTTCGGGCTTTGTTCACTGAAAAGGGCTGGTCACGGGTCGTCGCTTTCCAAACGCGCAATCCGATTCATCGTGCGCACGAATATCTGACTAAAACTGCTTTGGAATCCGTAGATGGATTACTCATTCATCCAATTGTCGGCGAAACGAAATCTGACGATATTCCGGCGGATGTTCGCATTAAAGCTTACGAGGCACTGCTGGAAAATTATTATCCGGCAGATCGTGCGCAACTCGCCGGATTGCCTGCGGCGATGCGTTATGCGGGGCCACGCGAAGCAATTTTCCACGCCTTGATTCGTAAGAATTATGGCGCTTCACATTTCATCGTGGGACGCGATCACGCCGGAGTTGGCACATATTACGGAACTTACGACGCCCAAAAAATCTTCAGCGAATTCACGCCGGAAGAAATCGGTATCAATTTATTTTTCTTTGAAAATACTTTCTTCTGCGAGAAATGCGGCGGGATGGCTTCGCTCAAAACCTGTGCCCATGATGTTTCAAATCATGTGAGTTTGAGCGGAACCAAAGTTCGTGAAATGTTGGTGGCAGGAGAAATTCCTCCAGTGTCATTCACACGTCCTGAAGTTGCAAAAATATTAATTGAAGCTTACAGCCAGCAGGCCAAAGCTGCGGCGTAAAAAAAATCACCGATGACAGTAACCCGCATGCCGGTAAGGGCATCAACCCTCAGTAACATTCGGGCTACTGCCAAAGTGGTTCATTTGAAAAAAAATAATTCCAAAGCGCACAGCACCAGCTATGGAAAAAAATAATTGAAGTGGTGTCGCCAAGTGGCAAGGCATAGGTCGGCAAAGCCTTTACGCATCGGTTCGATTCCGATCATTACTTCAAAACATTCTCGGTTTAGTGAATTGAAAATTAGTCAGTAGTACAAATTTTGAAAGGAGTATTTTTATGAGCGAAAAATTAGTTCAAACAGCTGGTATCTTTGTTTTAATTTTCAGTCTTTCGGCAAGCTACGGCTTGGCGCAAACTGCGACAGCGACGCTGAAGGGTGTCGTTAGCGACGGCAATAACCAAATCGTTCCCAGCGCAAAAGTACTTCTCATCAATAACGCAACAGGCTTGAAAAAAACATTTACGACGGATGACAGCGGACAATACAGTTTTACTTTTCTCGCGCCGGGCAATTATTCGCTGGAAGTGCAGGCGCAGGGGTTTAAGGCAACGCGTCAGCCGAACTTCATCTTGCAAGTCGGACAGACGGCAGAAATAAATCTCGCCCTTGTGCCCGGCGAAGTAACGGAGACGGTGAATATTTCGGCGACGGATCAATTGAGCCTGGAAACTACGACGAGTTCACTGGGTGGTATTGTTGGACGTGAGCGCGTTGATGTGTTGCCTCTCAACGGACGCAACGTATTTCAACTGGCTCAGCTTGAAATCGGAGTCGCTTCCGCGCCCGGTTCACGCGGCGCCAACCCTGATTTGACAGCCATTGGCGAGATTTCGATTAATGGTGGACGTACCTTAAATACCGAAGCTTTTGTGGATGGCATTCCGCTGGCGAACAAAGGTGACAATCGCATTTCCCTGCGACCTTCACCCGATGCCGTGCAGGAATTTCAAATTGTGACGAATTCGTTTCCAGCGGAATACGGACGCACTGGCGGCGGCGCTTTAAATTTCTCGACACGTTCTGGCGGGAGTCAATTTCGCGGAACGTTGTTTGAGTATTTGCGCAACGACGCTTTCGATGCACGCAGCTTTTTTGTGAATGCGAATCCAAATGGCGTCAAAGAAAAACTACGCTTTAATCAATACGGCGGCAACATCGGCGGGCCGGTTTACTTGCCACGCTTTGGCGCAGGCGGCAAAAGCTTCAGCAAAAGCGAAAAGTTATTTTTCTTTTTTAATTACGAAGCCCTAAAAATTTCCCAAACCAGACAAAGCTCGTCCACCGTGCCAACTATAAAAATGCGCGGCGGCGATTTTTCAGAATTGCTGGGCGCGACGATTCCCGGCGTGACAGTCGTGGACACGAAAGGTCAACTTGTTTCCGCCCGCATCGGACAAATTTATGTGCCGGGAACAGTGATTGCCGCCGGACAACCGGGCGCTGGTTCACGCGTAGCTTTTGCTGACAATATTATTCCTGACGCGTTTATTAATGCGGTCGGACGCGCGGCAATCAATTATTTCCCGCTGCCGAATGCTGCCGGATCGCGCAATGCCAACGGGCTGGGCTTTAGCAATAATTATGTCGCCAACACGATTGCGACGACGAATAATTATCAAATCACGGCGCGGGTAGATTACAACCTTTCTTCGACGCAACAGCTTTTCTGGCGCATCATCAAAGATCAAAACATCCTTTACAATTCCGGGCCATTTCCGACCAGCCTTGCTTCACCGATTCAAAATCCGCAGCAAACATCGGTTCCCGGCACACACGTCGTTAATTACGTGAATACTCTTTCGTCAAAAGTTGTGTTGCATTTGAATGCCGGAATGACGCGCTTCAATAACGACGCGACGCATTTTTCGCGTGGTTTTGATGTGACAAGTTTGGATTTGCCTGCTTATCTGGCCAAGGCTTCCGATGACACAGGAGTTTTCCCAACCTTAAATCCAGCGGGTTATACCTCACTCGGCCCGCCGCGCAATTTTGGTTTCTATCACAA
>JAYVRW010000371.1:0-3242 GCA_043775925.1 Blastocatellia bacterium | reverse complement strand
AGGTGCTGGCGATTGAACACCCGACGGGGGAGTTTGAGGTTTATCTTGACGCCGACCGCAGTCAAAGCGTACCGAAGATTCGGCGCGGCGGATTGCTGCGAACGGCACGGCTCATCTTTGACGGTGTAGTTTATGCGCACGCAAAATAATGCCAATAACATTTAATAAAATTTCCAAAGCACTGAATGAAAAATCGCTGGCGGTCAACGCTCGAAAACTGGCAGACAGCGACGCTGATTTTGCCCGGATTTTACAGGCTTACGGGACGCCTCCGTTGTGGGCGCGGGAGCCGGGATTCGCTACTCTCGTCCAGATCATTCTTGAACAGCAAGTGTCGCTCGCTTCGGCGAAAGCGGCGTTTGATCGTTTACACGCGGCGATAGCCCCGATCACACCGGAAAATTTTCTGACGCTTAATGAGGTTGAATTAAAAACGATTGATTTCAGTCGCCAGAAAACTTTGTATTCACGCCTGCTCGCCGAAGCTGTTTTGAATGGACAACTTGATCTGGAAGCCTTGCCTTCATTGCCTGATGATGAGGTGAGGGAAACACTGAAGCAGCGCAAAGGGGTTGGTGATTGGACGGCGGATATTTATTTGCTGATGGTTTTGCGCCGACCTGATATTTGGCCCCGGGGCGATTTGGCGTTGTTAGTAGCGCTGCAAAAATTGAAGCAATTACCCGCTCGTCCGACGCGCGAAGAGTTTGATGATTTAGGCCTGAAGTGGAGACCTTTTCGCGCGGTGGCGGCGAGATTTCTCTGGCATTTTTATCTCAGCGAGCGACGTTAATTGGAACCCATGGCCACGAAAGTTTGTACTTCAGAGATTTGGTTTGAGGTTAATTCAAAAGCTTGCCACGGGTTGGCCTGCGTCAGAATTTTCGTCGCATCCGCAATTTCCAATGGTCTGGAAAACAGATAGCCTTGTCCACATTCAACGCCCAGGGCCTGTAATTGACGGAGTTGCTCAACGGTCTCAATGCCTTCAGCGGTCACATCCATTTTAAGCGTTTTGCCAAGCGCGACGATGGTTCTGACGATCTCGGCATTCTCGTTATTTTCTACCATTCGCATGACGAATGAGCGATCAATTTTAAGCGTATCCGTTGGTAAGCGATGCAAATAGCTGAGGCTTGAATAACCGGTTCCGAAGTCGTCAATACTTAATTTGACGCCAATTTTTCGTAATTGATCAAGCTTATGAATAGACAGTTCAATGTTGTCCATGACAACACTTTCGGTAATTTCCAGTTTGAGGTTTTCAGGATTTATCTGTGAGAAACTGAGCGCTTCCAGGACTGACGAAACAGCCGTTGCGTGCGAGAGCTGTTTCCCTGAAAAGTTAATGCTCATGATTATATCGTGGAAGCCCTGTTGCTCCCAGGCTTTGAGCTGAAGACAGGATTGCAGCATCACCCACTGACCGATCTCAATAATCATTCCGGTTTCTTCAGCAATGGGAATGAACTCAGCCGGGCTAATGGGTCCAAGCTCAGGATGACGCCATCGCAGCAACGCTTCAAAGCCCAGGAGGCTGGCATCCTGAAGCGAAACAATGGGTTGAAAGACTAAATTAAATTCCTTGCGATCCGTTGCATGCCGAAGATCAGTTTCGAGTTGCAGTTGCCGAATAGCAACGGTGTGCATTTTTTGATCAAAGACGGTGTGTCGCGCTTTGCCCTGCGACTTGGCCTGATACATGGCGGTGTCAGCATCGCGCAAAACATCTTCCGGTTTGGAATAATTAATGGTGCTGAAAGCAATCCCAATGCTGGCAGTCATTAAGGCTTCGTTAGCGCCAATCTTGATCGGAGTTGACAAGGCTTTCTGAATGCGTTCCGCTAATAAAAGAGCTTCGTCCTGCGCGTGAATGTCTTCCAATAAAATCGTGAATTCATCGCCTCCCAGACGCGCCACTGTATCGCCTAATCTGACATTGGTAGATAAGCGTCGGGCGACTTCGATCAGCATTTCATCACCGGCCAGATGCCCCAGACTGTCATTGACGACTTTGAAGCGATCACAATCCAGAAACAGCACGGCAAAGGCGCGATCTTTATGACGCTGAAAACGAGCCAGCGCCATTTCCAGATGATCGAGAAATAGTGCGCGATTAGGCAGTCCGGTTAAAACATCATGAAAAGCATCGTGCAGCAGGCGTTCCTCAGCCCATTTTCGATCATTAATGTTCTGGACCTGAAAAATTAATCTGGGCAAGGTATGCTGATTGGTATCAATTAACGCGACATTGAGCGAAACCCAGACTTCATGTCCGGCAGAGTGTAAAAACCGATGTTCTAATTGGGTGACAGAGTTTTCTCCCGTTAGCAGTTGCGCAATGCTGCGGCAGACAATATCAAGGTCTTCCGGGTGCGTCAGAGTCTGAAAATCGGTGGAGAGTAATTCTGCTTCAGTGTAGCCGAGGATTTTTCCGAGCGAGGGATTGACCTGCAACCATTTACCATCCGTGCCGACTAACGCCATGCCAATGGCGGCATAATCGAAGGCGCTGCGAAAGCGTTCTTCACTGACGCGTATTTCAAGCAGATGATTGTGTGCCAACGCTGCTTGAGCCTCTGCCGCTTCAGTTCGTTGCTGATGGTTGTTTTCGCGTTCCTCCGCTTGTTTAAAATAAAACCGGAACGTCATAAAGACCGTGGCGACAATCGGAACAGTGGCCAGCAAAACTACCAACCCGTAGTCCTGTAGGCCTAAATAGATCAGACCGGCGACAGCTCCACTGGCCAGGAATGTTGTGCCTGCCCACGCATAATTTTTCCACCACGAAGAAAAGATTGAATGCCCCTTGCGCAGAGCTGAATGTGTGGACATAAGAAATGAATTGAGGACAAAATAAATTACTGCAAAAAGCAGTAATGCCGTGAAAAGCTTCAAGTGGGAGCTGATCGCCAACGTTCCCAGAGCCTTTTGTACCTGCACGAAAATTTCGGTTGAGAGATACATCGCTACCGCATTGGTAGTGAGCGCCGCGATCCTTGTTACCCATCGACTTGAGGATTTGCAGGTGGCGACAAAGCTATCCACTGAGGCAACGCACGTGGCGGCGGCTCCTCCAAACATCAGAGCGATGAGAAAGAGATAAACTTCCGTTGGCGTAATGACAGAATAAGTACCGGGAATACGAACAGGAAAGAGACCGGAAAAGACGACAACGACAGTTAGAAGAAAAAGAATGAGAAGTGATTTCCCCTCTAACAGATAAAGTTTGGTTGAGGAGA
>JAYVRW010000370.1:0-3261 GCA_043775925.1 Blastocatellia bacterium | reverse complement strand
AAATTGCAATGGCCCTGGCAAACTCTGTAAAAACCTGCGCATTGATCGTTCATTGAATGGCATTGATTTGACCGACAACACTGGATCACTTTGGATTGCTCAGGGGAATGAGGTAGAGTTGTCGATTGCTTCAACGAAGCGCATTGGCATCTCGAAGAATAAAGATCAACTCTGGCGCTTTGTAGCGCAAACTTTCTAGTTTGCATTGGGTACAGAGAAAATTATTTCCAAAGAAAGTAGAAGATTTTTTGAGGAAATTGACAGTTATCAATCAACGCAAAGTAGAAAGTTTGCGCTACCAATATTTTCAGCAATGACAACTCAAATTTGGCAGGTAGAAATTTCTGATTCAGACACGCGGCTTGATAAATGGCTGGCGGACGCTTCACGTTTAGGCTCACGTTCACGTGCCTTTGATGCGATTGCCAAAGGCAAAGTCTACGTGAATACAACTGAGCAAACGGCGATGGATGCTGGACGAAAAGTCATTCCCGGCGAATCCATCAAAGTCTGGATGGATAAACCTGGCTCCGCGAAACACCGCGCCTTCACCGAACGAAAAACTTCTAAGCTCCATATCGTCTACGAAGACGAAGCGATGCTGGCTATCAACAAACCGGCGGGATTGCTGACCGTTCATCTGGCGAAACATCCTTTTGAAGAAACGCTGTTTGATCTCGTCTGCGAACACGTCGAAGAACGCAGTAAAATCAAGCCTCTCATCGTTCATCGCATTGACCGCGATTCCTCTGGTTTAGTGGTTTTTGCTAAAACTCAACTTGCCCGTGAAAAATTAAAAACGCAATTTTTTACCCGACAGGCGCAGCGCACTTATCGCGCCGTCGTCTATGGTTGCCCCAAGCCTGACCGAGGTGAATGGCGTGATTTTCTGGTATGGGATGAAGAAGAGCTTGTTCAGCGTTCCAGCTTCGCCTACGACCGCGAAGCAAAGGAAGCGAAGTGCAGCTATGAAGTCCTGAATAAACTCCAAGCCGCGAGTTATATTGAAGTAAAATTACTAACCGGAAAACAAAACCAGATTCGTGCGCAAGCCGCGCTGCACGGGCATCCGTTAATCGGCGAAAAGCAATATATTCCAGCAAATGCCAAGCCTCCGGTGATTGTTTTTCCGCGTCAGGCGCTGCACGCCTTTCAGTTGGCGTTCACACATCCGATCAATGGCAATCCACTAAAATTTGAAGCCGCCGTCCCCTTAGACCTCGAAGCTCTCGTCAAAAGGTTGCGATAGCGCAAATCCTCTCGCATAATCCCAAGTATGCCTGATCCAAAACGTCTTTTTCTGATTGACGGAATGTCGAATATCTTCCGCTCCTATTATGGCGTACGTGGACTTTCGACTTCTAAGGGAGTTCCCACGAACGCGGTCTTTGGTTTTACGATGATGCTGCGCAAGCTGCTGAATTCGCACAAGCCGAACTACCTCGCCGTTGTCCTGGATTCCAAAGAAAAAACTTTTCGCCACGAACGCTTTGAAGCCTACAAAGCGAATCGCTCGGAAATGCCCGAAGACCTCGCTCTGCAATTACCCTTCATCAATCGCGTCTGTGCGGCGTATCGCATCCCCATTGTAAAACTGCCCGGATTTGAAGCCGATGATTTAATGGGGACGATGGCAAATCACGCAGCAAAAATGGGGCTGCAAACGATTCTGGTGACCAGCGACAAAGATTTATGCCAGCTCGTGCGCGACCCCGAGATTCTGGTGCTTCGTGAAGATAAAACCGGAGAACAATGGTACGACGAAGCCGCCGTCAAAACACGTCTCGGCGTGACTCCCAAACAAGTCGTTGACTGGCTCGGATTGATGGGAGATTCCTCCGATAATATTCCCGGCGCTCCGGGCATCGGCGAAAAAGGAGCTATCGGGTTAATTGAGGAATTCGGAAATATTGAAGCGGCATTAACCGGATGGGAAAGCGTCAAAAAGAAAACGTATCGTGAGTCATTACGCGACAACGCAGAACTGATCCGGCTCTCGCGTGAACTGGCGACAATAGAAATTGACGCTCCAGTGCAACTCGACTTAGCAGCTTTAATTATTGAAGAACCGGATCGTCAGACTGCTCACGAACTATTCAAGGAACTAGAATTCCATCAGCTCTCGCGTGAATTCGCAGACGCGGCGGTAGCTCCTGCCAAACCGCAGGAAGTTGAAGTTTCAACAGAAAAACAATACCGGACGTTGACGACTATTTCTGAGCTGGAAAATCTATCAAATTCATTAATGGCAAAAGACAATTTCGCTTTTGCTTTCGCGGTCAAACCTAAAGAAAAGAAACAAGCAGAGAATTTATTCGAACTGGCAGAAGCCGCCGAAATTACTTATCAGTTAAGCGGAATCGCCTTTTCACCTGCGCCAAATTCAGCGGATTATTTTGATCTTGATGCGTGCGATGATCGCTCTCAGGCTTTAGTAAGCTTGCGCGAAATTTTAGGCAATGGGTTACTGGATAAATCTGTTCATCACTACAAAGAGGCTTTAGCCACTGCCGCAATTGAAGGTTTTGAAATAGAAGCGGTGACGGCTGACACTTTATTACAAGCGTACCTCTTAGAGCCGGAACGCGCACAATATGAATTACCACAACTGGCGCTTGAATATCTGGGACAGGAAATAGTTCTCGGTACTAATCCCATCGAAGCCGCGCAGCAAAAAGCTGACTTGACCGGACAGCTTGCGACGATCTTCGAGCAGCGCATCGAAGCCGCAGAGCTAAAAAAGATTTATGAGGAAATTGAATTACCACTTGTCCCAATTCTTTTCGACATGGAACAAATGGGCTTTCGCGTAGACAAAAAAGTTCTCAGTGAATTGTCTATCGAAATGCAGCTTGATCTGAATCGGCTCACGCTGGAGATTTATGAATTAGCAGGTGAACAATTCAACATCAATTCCCCCAATCAGCTCGGTGAAGTTTTCGAGCGGCTCAATTTTGAAGTCTCCAAGCGTACCAAAACTGGAAAAATTCAAACGAACCGCGAAGTACTTGAAGAACTGGCTGAGACTTACGAGCTGCCACGAAAAATCATTGAATTCCGTGAAATTTCAAAATTGAAAAGCACTTACGCCGATTCACTGCCGGGGCTTATCAGCCCGATTGACGGGCGCATTCATACGACTCTCAATCAAACTGTCGCGGCCACTGGTCGGCTCAGCAGTGAAAATCCAAACCTGCAAAATATTCCTATTCGGACTGAACTCGGACGCCGCATTCGACGCGCCTTTATTCCAACTGAGGG
>JAYVRW010000369.1:0-11218 GCA_043775925.1 Blastocatellia bacterium | reverse complement strand
CTAACATTTGTTCACGGGCAGAAACCGGAGGCGCTTCGGGCATTTCATACACTTCAGGCATTTTATAGGCTTCGCTCAAGGCGCCGTTGAGGTCGGCGTCAATGCCATTTGCCAGCCATGCTTTTTGTTCTGCCAGCATGTGAGCGCGCTCCTGGAGTTTTGATCGTTGTTCGAGGCCTTCGTTTTCATCGTTGCCATCGCGTAATTGTGATGACATAACCATTAGACCCCAGCCTGGGCGGAAAGTTCCCGATTATTCTACAACTTTTTTAGAAAAATGTAGTGAGGTAGTTTTTTGCAGGAATAGACCACAGATGCCGCAGGTTGAGCGGATTTTCGCTGATCTGATCTGTGCTGACCCACCTAATCAGCGTGATCCGTGGTCTATTCCTGATGAAAACTAAGCAACAGCCGATTCATCAATACTAAGAACGCCGCGCCTTCCATCCAGCGAAGCCATGACTCCCAGCGGTAAAGTTAGATTTCCGAGATTGCTATGTCCGCTTCTTAGCCCGAACATTACCGGAACATGAAATTCAGCCGTCAAATCCTGAAGAACTTCCTGCAAGGTGTAGCCCTGTTCCGCATTCTGGATGCAATCATTCATTTCTCCGAAAATAATAGCGCGAACACGGTCGAATTTTCCTGCCAGTTTTAATTGCTGAATCATGCGGTCTAATTGATAGGGACGTGTTCCCGTGTCTTCTAAAAAAAGAATTGAATCGGTCGTGTCCAATTCATCAGGAGTTCCGAGCAGCGCTGTCACTAAAGTCAGGCAGCCACCGACCAGCCTCCCACTCACGGTTTTTCCATAATGCAGCATTTCAGTTCCGGGAGTTTGAATCTCACCCATCGGAACCGTCTTCGTCAAAGCTCCAAGCAAAGTTTTTTGATCATAATGAGCTTCGCCGCCAGCCAGGTCTTTGGCGGCCATCGCTCCGTGAAATGTGACCCATCTGAAACGACGATAGAGATAAAGCTGCAAAGCCGTCAGGTCACTATACCCAATGAAAATTTTTGGATTGGCGCGTAGTAAATCTTCGTTAAGTAACGAAAAGAGTCGCATTACTCCATACCCGCCGCGTGCCGCCCAGACTGCTTTGACTTCAGGATCAGCAAAGGCGGACATTAGTTCATTCGCTCTGCGTTCGTCAGAACCGGCGGTATAACGATCCTTTTCTAAAATGGTTGGATCGTATTTCACGCGAAAGCCAAGATTGGTCAATTCAGCGACTCCACGGGCGAGATATTCAGCTTTTAAGTTGCTGGCAGGGGCGACGATTTGGACGACCTCACCGAATTGCAACGCAGGCGGCTTAATGATTGAATCAGACATAGTTAGCGGCAAAAAATAAAAAATGGATACCTACTGATCGGAATGAAAATGATAGTCTATCAGCGCCAATCATTTCGCAAAAGCTCAGCTACAAAATGATCGTATCACTTCAGGCATTTTTCTTGACAATAATTGGCACGTGACTTAGTATCGCTTATGGCGTTAGACGTTGTTAAAACAAGAACAGGCCTCCTTGTTTCTACCTTAAACCTCATACAAATTTCGCCTTCCCCTCGGCGTAATCGGAGTCCAAAAATTCATGTCAGGAAAACTAGGTGAAATACTTGTCCGTCAACAGTTGCTTACGCCGGAACAATTATCTGAGGGTGTTGAATTTCAGAGAAGAAATAATGTAGGTTTAAGTGCTAGTCTCATTAATCTGGGATTTCTGAGTGAAAACCAGATTACGGAAGCTCTGAGTCGGCAGTATGGTGTCCCCTCAATTGATTTTTCCATCATTGAAATTGACGAAACCATTACCCGCCTGGTTCCGCGTGAAGTTGCTCAAAAATACTGTGTTGTCCCTGTTTCGCGTCGTGGTTCGACGCTGACCCTGGCCATGGCTGATCCGGCCAATGTCTACGCCATGGATGACATCAAGTTTGTGACCGGATTTAGCATCGAACCAGTGGTGGCTTCTGAGATGAGCGTCAGAAATGCCATTGAGCGGGGTTACAGTGGTTCGCGGGCCTTGGATTTGCATACCGGACAGGAGTTACCGCAATCCGTCTCACAGGCTGAGGCGCGTCTGGCGCGTCCTATTACAAAGAATCAAGCCAGAGAAGAAAAAGCAAAAACTGAAGGACTTTCCACTAACGATTTGGCAGCCACCGCGAATCTGGTCACTGACTTCGAATCAGAATTCGGGGATGCTGAAGAAGCGCTTGAAGTTTTAGAAGAGCAATCAGAAATTGATATTCGTTCGTTGGAAGGTTCCAGTCAGGAAGCTCCCGTCGTTCGTTTGGTGAATGTCATCTTAGTTGAATCGCTGCGTCGTGGTGCGTCGGATATTCATATTGAACCGTATGAGCGCGAATTTCGAGTGCGGTTTCGGATTGATGGAATTCTTTACAACATTATGAATCCGCCGCTGAAACTGCGAGATGCGTTGATTTCCCGTCTCAAGATTATGTCGAAACTCGACATCTCTGAAAAGCGTTTGCCACAGGACGGACGCATTAAAATCAAGCTCAGGTTTGAAGGGAAATCGCGCGAATTAGATTTTCGTGTGTCATCACTTCCAACGCTCTTCGGCGAAAAGGTCGTGCTCCGTTTGCTCGATAAAGAAAAGCTCATGCTCGACATGACAAAGCTTGGATTTGAAGAGAAAAGTCTTGAAAGATTTAAGCGGAATATTGAGAAACCGTACGGTATGTGTCTGGTCACAGGCCCAACCGGATCAGGGAAAACGAACACGTTATATTCGGCGCTGCAATCGCTCAATACGGTTGATACCAACATCATGACGGCTGAAGACCCGGTCGAATTTAACCTCGCCGGAATCAATCAGGTACAAATCAAAGATCAAATCGGACTAACCTTTGCGGCGGCGTTGCGTTCCTTCTTGCGACAAGACCCTAACATCGTCCTCGTCGGCGAAATCCGGGATTTTGAAACGGCAGAAATTGCTGTCAAAGCAGCTCTCACCGGACACATGGTGTTGTCTACGCTGCATACCAACGATGCGCCTTCCACCATTTCACGATTGATGAATATGGGTATCGAACCGTTTTTGGTTTCGACTTCAGTGAATCTTATTCAGGCACAGCGCCTCATTCGCCGTGTTTGTGCGAATTGCAAGGCGAATACACAGGTTCCTGCTCAGGCCTTGATAGATGTCGGTTTTACTGAAGAGGAAGCGCATAGCATGGTCATCCAAAAGGGTAAAGGCTGTGAGAAATGTAATGATACCGGCTACAAAGGGCGAGTCGGTCTTTACGAAGTAATGGAGATGACCGATTCACTCAGAGAGCTGATTCTGGTGGGCGCCTCAAATCTTGAATTACGCAAACAAGCCATTGATGAAGGCATGATCACGTTGCGGGAAAGTGGTCTGGAAAAGGTACGGCAGGGCATTACGACGATTGAAGAAGTCATCCGCGAAACTGTTAAGTAATTGATTGATTGAATTCGGCGGAGCAGGCCTCTGATTTCCGCGAGTATAAAGTAACGACCCGGCAGGAAGTCTTTATGTCAAATGAGAATTTAACGTTAACCGAGCTGCTGCACAAAATGACCGAAGCGCGTGGATCGGATTTGCATATTGCGATGAGTTCGCCGCCGCAGATTCGCGTGGATGGTCATCTGCATTCGATGGCGGGATTCGAGGCACTTTCATCCAGTGATACCAAGGCTTTGGCGTATTCTGTTTTGACCGATGCGCAGAAACATCGCTTTGAGGAAGATTTGGAATTGGACTTCTCATTTGGCGTGAAAGGATTATCACGATTTCGCGCTAATCTCTTCAATCAAAAAGGCGCAGTCGGGGCTGTTTTCCGTGCGATTCCCTACGAAATAAAATCCTTTGAGACACTCGGCCTGCCACAAGTGGTTTCAACCATGTGTGATAAGCCTCGTGGTCTGGTTTTAGTGACGGGGCCGACCGGATCAGGAAAGTCTACGACGCTGGCGGCGATGCTCGATAAGATCAATCGTGAACGGCACGATCATATTCTAACGATTGAAGACCCGATTGAATTCTTACATCAGCATAAGAGCTGCTTAGTCAATCAACGTGAAGTGAAAGCCGACACACATGGCTTTACGCACGCTTTGAAGTCTGCTTTGCGCCAGGACCCTGACGTGGTGCTGATTGGAGAAATGCGCGATCTCGAAACGATTGAGGCTGCGCTCCGCATTGCTGAAACAGGACATTTGACCTTCGGAACTTTGCATACGAATTCGGCTGCTTCAACGATCAACCGCGTCATTGACGTTTTTCCGGCGCATCAACAATCCCAGATTCGCGCACAATTGAGCCTGGTTCTCGAAGGTGTCATGTGTCAGACCCTGCTCCCGAAAGCGCAGGGCACCGGACGTGTGATGGCGTTGGAAATTTTAGTTCCAAACCACGCGATTCGTAATTTGATTCGTGAAGATAAAGTCCATCAAATTTATTCGATGATGCAGACCGGACAGGAAAAATACGGTATGCAAACGCTGAATCAATGCCTGTCAACCTTGTATTCCAAACGCCAGATTACTTTGGAATTAGCGCTGCAACGATCCTCAAATGCCGACGAATTGCAGGATTTGATTAATCGTGGATCGGGATTAAATTCACCTTCAGAGCGGGCTGCTGCTGCGGCTCGACCCGGAATGGCGACTCCAGCTCCGGTGGGAACCACCATGGGGAATATGCCGCCTCCGCCGCCTCCCTTCGGGAATCCACCAGCGCCTTCAGGCAATCCATTTTCATCGGGATCGAGTCCCTTCGGAAAACGTTAGCGCTTGAGGCTGAACCCGTGTTTAGAATCGTAATTTAAAAATTTGAGGGGTAGTAAGAATGCCGATATATGTATACAAAGGACGCAATAGAGCCAACGAAGTCGTTTCAGGTGAACGCACGGCAGAAAACCGTGAGGCTCTCGAAAAAATGCTCAAACGTGAGCAGGTAGTAATGACGAATGTTCGAGAGAAGGGACGTGAATTTGCTCTCCCCAAACTCGGTGGTGGTGGTTCGGTGAATGCCAAAGAGCTGTCAGTTTTTACGCGACAGTTTTCGGTCATGATTGATGCCGGATTACCGCTGGTTCAATGTCTGGATATTCTGGCGACGCAACAGCCGAATAAGTTTTTTTCTCAAGCTATCGCCAGTGTGCAGGCGGATGTCGAAGGTGGCAGCACTCTCGCCGCCGCCATGGAAAAGCAGCCGAAGGTCTTTGATCGTCTGTATACCAACATGGTAGCCGCCGGGGAAACGGGCGGTATTCTGGATAATATTTTGCAGCGCTTATCTATCTACATTGAGAAAGCTGTGAAGTTGCGCTCGGAAATTAAGGGTGCGATGACCTACCCGATTATTGTCGTTGTCATGGCTGTTGTGGTGATTGCGGTCATCATGATTTTTGTCATCCCTTCCTTTGCCAAAATCTTTAAGGAGTTACTGGGAGAGTCGGAAGGCTTGCCGTTACCGACGCAGATCGTCGTCAGTATGAGCGATTTCCTAGCATCTTACTGGTGGTTGCTGGCGATCATTATTGGTGCGGTTGGCGCTGCCTTCAAATGGTATTACGGAACGCCCAAGGGGAATCGTCAAATTGACCAAATTGCGCTTAAATTGCCGATTTTTGGTGATATTGCCAGAAAGGTTGCCGTCGCCAGATTCTCTCGAACGCTCTCTACTCTTCTCACTTCAGGTGTTTCCATTCTGGAAGCCCTTGACATTACTGCGCGGACTTCCGGCAACATCATTATTCAGGAAGCGATTATGACGATTCGCACGGGGGTTGAACGAGGCCAGACTTTGGTTGAACCGCTGAATGCTACGAAAGTTTTTCCAAGTATGGTCAGCCAGATGGTTGGCATTGGTGAGCAGACGGGCGCGTTGGATACGATGTTAGGAAAAATTGCGGATTTCTATGAACAGGAAGTAGACGCCGCTGTCGCAAATTTATTGACTCTCATTGAACCGCTGATGATTGGTTTTCTCGGCGTTTCGATTGGCGGTATCGTGATTGCCATGTATCTCCCGCTCTTCACTTTGATTGGCAAAATGTCCAATAAGGGGTAGTGCAAGGTTTGGTAGGTGGATCGCGGCATTGCTTCCTGTCGCGTCAACTGCCCGGAAAATATGATCGAATCAACCCAACAGCTCAATATTAGTGATGGCACTGCCGAGTCCATTAAATCAAGGTTACAGTGGTATACGTTAGTACGTCCACTGGCTATTTTGATGTTTCTGGTAACTCCGTTTATCATTGGCAAGATTACGGTCGTGACTGCGCTTGAGCCATTGATTGATAAGTCTTTTCTACTATTTGGAATTGTGTCAGGAGCAACTTTTCTCTACGCTCTGTTACTGCGCTTTTCCCGCCGCTACCGCATACAAGCATACCTTCAAATGACGGGCGACGTTTTTCTGGTGACGTGGATGGTTCATCTTTCGGGAACCTACAACTCTCCGTATACCGCGCTGTATCTGATCGTTATCTTTTCGATTAGTTGTTTGACTTCAAGGATCGGTACCTTTGTGCTGACGGGTGTGATGTCAGCCTGCTATGTCGCTTTGGTGAATCATCAGCCGGAGTTGATGGCCCAATATCGAGGGAGTGTCAGTTACACGCTCTTTGCTTTTTTGGCAGTAGCTTTTCTGAGTAGTCATTTTAACGAACAACTGTCCCGGACTGATGAAGACATCGCGCAGGTTCATCGTAAACTGAATGACATGCGCGCTTCAAGTGAACGCATCATTGACAGCATTTCCAGTGGCTTAGTCACCATTGATTTGAATCATCGCATTCTGACCTTTAATCGTGCTGCGGAGGAAATTACGGGCTACAAAGCGCTCCAGGTCGTTGGGGAGCATCTTTCTTTTTTGTTTCCGACGATGGTGGAAGAACTCGAAACAGGCAAACATTCATTAATGAGCGGGCAAGCGATGACCAGACTAAATCTGGAATGCAAAACCTCTGACGAGCGCCATATTCAATTAGGGTTCAGTATTTCGCCATTAATGACGAACACTCGAAAGGTAACAGGGTTTGTGCTGCCATTTCAGGATTTGACAGATGTCATGCGATTAGAACGTGATGTCCGCCGACAGGACAGATTGGCGGCGTTGGGGCGGGTTGCCGCTGCGATTGCTCATGAGATTCGTAACCCGCTCGCTTCCATGCGCGGCGCGGTTCAAGTGCTTGGAAGTGACTCTCGATTGTCTGACGAAGAGACGCAGTTAATGAATATCGTACTGCGTGAATCTGACCGCATTGATCGCATCATCAGCGATTTTTTGATGTACGCAAAACCGCGCCAGCCGGAAATTGAATCTGTGAATCTTAATGATTTGCTGGAAGACACGCTGACTTTGCTGCGCTACAGCACGGAATTTGAGGTCGAAAAATATCAGTTGATCATGCAACCCTTTGAACCCGAAGCGACCGTTCAGGTTGATCCCGGACAAGTCCGACAAGTGCTGTGGAACCTCTCACGCAATGCGATTAAGGCCATGCCGGATGGTGGAGCATTAAAAATCAGGGTCCTGGAAAACTCCGATCCGTCAGGTTTTCAAATCGCTTTTTCTGATACCGGAATTGGCATGAGTGAAGAGCAAATTGAACGTATTTTTGAGCCGTTCAGTTCGTTCGCTTCGGGTGGGACAGGTTTAGGCATGAGTATTGTCTATCACATTATTAAAGAACATGGCGGCAAAATTGATGTCGCCTCTGAGGTTGGAGTCGGAACCACGATTACAGTAGGTTTTGCCGCGCAGCCACAGATTCTACCCATTGAAACGGGGGAGACCGAAGAAATGGCATTAGAAAAGGCATTCAGCGTAGCTATCGCATAATTCATCTCAAGCACGCTCGGATTGACCAAAGACAACGATCATAAGCTCCAGAATGATTTATAAACAGGCACTCGTCTTTAAAAGTTGTAAAGGTTCACTATGGCAAAATTATTAGTAGCAGATGATGAGCGCAGTATGCGCGAGTTGCTCGAACTCGTTTTCAAGCGAGAAGGGCATCAGGTCACGACCGTGGCAAACGGTCGTGAAGCGTTGGAAGCACTCCAAAAGAATAGCTATGAATTACTCATTACGGATGTGAAGATGCCCGATTTGGGTGGCATCGAATTATTGAAAGCGGCGCGTGAGCAGGCACCTGAAATGATGGTCATTATGATGACGGCTTTCGCCACCATCAACAGTGCCCGCGAAGCTTTTAAATTAGGCGCAGATGATTTTATTCAGAAGCCTTTTGACGTTGATGAATTCAAATTAGTCGTCCGCAAAGCGATTGAAAAACTTGATCTTCGTCAGGAAAATGCACTGCTCAAACGGGAGCTTCTCAAGCGTGGAAATCTGGGCGACATCATCGGTCGCAGCCCGCAAATGCAAGCTGTTTATCGAATGGTGGAAACCGTTGCGGCGAATGCGAGTACGGTCTTAATCATTGGCGAATCAGGAACTGGAAAAGAATTGGTTGCTCGGGCTGTGCATAGTCATAGCCCGCGCCGTGACCGTCCCTTCGTTTCGGTCAACTGCGGAGCTTTTACGGAAACGTTGTTGGAGTCTGAACTTTTTGGTTATGTCAAAGGCGCGTTCACGGGAGCGCAATCCAATCGCAAAGGTTTGTTTGAAGCGGCGGAAGGCGGGACAATTTTTCTTGATGAAATCGGCGAAATGAGTTTGACGATGCAGGTCAAATTGCTGCGCGTCTTACAGGAGCGTCGCATTCGCAGGGTTGGTGGAACAGAAGAATTAGCCGTTGATACGCGCATTGTCGCGGCGACGCATCGTGATCTTGAGAAAATGGTGAAGACCGGAGACTTCCGGGAAGATTTATTTTATCGCGTTTCGGTGATTCCCCTGGAGCTGCCTCCATTGCGTGAACGACGCGCGGACATTCGTGATTTGACGCAGCATTTCCTTGAGAAATTTGCTAGTATCACCAGCCAACCCATCAAGAAATATGGGGAAGAAGTTGTTCGCTACCTTGAAGAATACGATTGGCCGGGGAACGTTCGTGAATTGGAAAATACCATTGAACGCGCAGTTGCACTGGAACCCACTGATGAGATTCAACCGCAACGTTTACCAGAACGCATCTTGAAATATTCTCCCAAGAAAGCGAATGGAGAACTTTATTTTCCTGACCCTGGGATTGATCTTGAAAAATATCTGAGTGAAATGGAAAAGAGTTATTTGCTCGAAGCTCTGCGTCGTACCAATGGTAATCAAACCAAAGCTGCGACCCTGTTAAATATGACGGTGCGTAGTTTGCGTCATTGTCTTGATAAATATGAAATTCGACACATGACCGGGCAGCTCCGCGAGGTTGCCGCCAACAGTCGAGGTTAATATTTTTTATGAGTGTGGAATCGCTGCACAAAGCACAGGCCTTTCTGGCTTCACTGCAAAACAAAGATGGAGGCTGGGGATACACCGCTGAAAAGCGGAGCTATGCCGAACCTACAGTCTATTCTTTGTTGGCTCTGAGCCATTATGGGGCAGCTTTGGAACGTGAGCAGCGGACCTCCCAGACGTTGCAATGGCTGGCAAATCAAACCGGAAGAGCCGGAGCCATTGAGCTGGAAAAGCGGGCGCAGCCGGATATTGAGAGCTTCGATTTATGGGGAACGATCATCGCGTACCACGCTTTGACCCGCCTCAAAATCGGCCACGATCTGAGCGATGGTTATCTGAATATTCTGATGAAAGCCAGAAGTAATCAATTAACCCCACAAGATGTGAAAGGGTTGAATCTTAATCCAGCTTTGCAGGGATGGTCGTGGGTGATCGGAACTGCCGGGTGGGTTGAGCCGACAGCCTACGCGCTGTTGGCTTTGAAATCCAATGGGATGCAGGCAGACGAACGGGTGAAAATGGGGCAGGAATTTTTATTTGATCGTGCTTGTTACGATGGTGGCTGGAATTACGGCAATAAAGAAGTGCTGGCGGTGAAGCTGGAGCCGATGCCGACAAATACTTGTTTTGCGTTACTGGCGTTGCAGGATGCTGACCGCCAACATGAAACAATCAGAAAATCTCTGGCTTATCTGGAGCAGGAAATTTCTGAGCGACAATCCTCAATGCTGCTGGCACTGGGAACGCTTTGCCTGAATATTTACGGGCGTCCGACGCAGGCTTTAATGACTTCGCTGGTCAAACGACAAAACGAAAATGGAAGCTGGCGCGATAATATTCACCTGACTTCGCTGGCAGCGTTAGCGCTTGAAAGTGAAGTCAATCAACGCAATATTTTTAAGTTGTAGTATGGAAAATTCTCGTCATGAAAAAATGAAATTTTTGCTCACGCGCCGCGATTTCGTGAAAGCTGCGGCGATTGCTACGGCGGGCATTGGAGTCAGCGCTTGCAGAAAATTGAGCGAACTGAATCCACTGGCTTCATCAGCAAAAGTTTCTATTTTCCACGCCGCCTCCTACGAAAAAGATTTAGTAGGTGTCTTGAAACGCGGTTTGCAGGAATACAGCTTAAATCTCAAAGGCAAGCGCATAGTTTTGAAGCCAAATTTAGTTGAGTATCATTCTTCGCGCAGTATTAATACAAATCCGGCGATGGTTCACGCGGCGATTGAAGCCTTTCGCAGCGCGGGCGCAGGCGAGGTGATTGTCGCCGAAGGGCCGGGTCATCAGCGTGATACGGAAATGTTGTTGGAACTGTCTGGTCTCGACGACGTTATCAAGCAGAGCAAGGTGAAATTTGTAGACCTCAACACAGACACGGTTCATCAGGTACAAATTGCTTCCAGTTTTACGACGATGGGTAATTTGTGGCTGCCGGAAACAGTTCTTGGCGCTGATTTATTAGTCTCAATGCCGAAGCTGAAAACGCATCATTGGGCGGGCGTCACGCTCTCACTCAAGAACATGTTTGGTATTATTCCGAGCATCCATTACGGCTGGCCTAAAAATAAATTGCACTGGCACGGCATTAATGAGTCCATTGCGGACATTGCAACGACGGTGAAACCTGGCTTCACAATTATTGATGGCATCGAGGGAATGCAAGGCAATGGCCCGCTACACGGCGATAAAGTAGATTCACAAGTTATCGTGATGAGCGATAATTTAGCGGCGGCAGATGCGACTGCTACCCGTTTGATGAACCTTAATCCTGAGCGCGTAGTCCATTTGAATTACATGCGTCAGATGGGAGAACCAATTATTGAGCGCCGCATCAAACAAATTGGTGAAACTGT
>JAYVRW010000368.1:0-3276 GCA_043775925.1 Blastocatellia bacterium | reverse complement strand
GAGATTTATTCGATGGCATTGAAATCGTCTCCGAAAAAACGCCAAAATCTTATCAGGAAATCGTCAACCGCTATCAGGTCAAAGCGGAGAATTTTTTGATGGCTGGAAACTCGCTGAAATCCGATGTCCTGCCCGTCGTCGCAATCGGCGGCAAAGGCGTTCATATTCCTTTTGAAACAACGTGGGTGCATGAGCTGGTAGCTGAGGAAGATTTGGCAGACAAGGATTTTGCCAAGCTCACACACATTAGCGAACTGTTAGAGTTGTTGAAAAAATATTGCTAAGACAACAGGCGGGACGCCTATTGTACCTCTTTATGCGACCTCAAGATTTAATCGAAAAAAAACGTGACAAACACGAACTCTCACGAGACGAAATCGCTTTTCTCGTTCGCGGCTACACGAACGATGAGATTCCTGATTATCAAATGTCTGCGTTCCTGATGGCGGCATTTTTGAATGGAATGAGCGACGCCGAAACCACTGCACTGCTCGAAGAAATGCTGCATTCCGGCGAAGTCCTCAACCATGACGACATCCCTGGCTCCAAAGTTGACAAGCATTCTACTGGCGGAGTCGGCGACAAAACATCTTTAGTTGTCGCGCCCGTAGCCGCCGCCTGCGGGCTGATCGTCCCGATGATTTCCGGTCGCGCTCTTGCGCATACCGGCGGGACGCTCGACAAGCTCGAAGCCATTCCCGGCTTTCGCACCAATCTTTCCCTCGAAGAATTTCGCGCTACGCTCAAAGCTTGCGGCTTGGCGCTAATTGGACAAACAAAAGAAATCGCTCCGGCAGATCGCAAAATTTATTCGTTACGCGATCTCACCGCGACAGTTCCCTTTCGACCATTTATCGTGGCTTCGATTTTATCGAAAAAATTAGCCGAAGGAATTGACGGGTTAGTCCTCGATGTAAAATTCGGCAACGGCGCGTTTATGCGCGAATTTGAAGATGCTAAGAAATTAGCACAAATGCTGGTGAGCGCTTCTCGCGCCATGGGGAAAAATACTGTCGCCCTGCTCACCAACATGAATCAGCCACTCGGTCGCTGGGTCGGCAATGCCGTCGAAACGATGGAAGCCATAGAAGTTTTACAGGGAAATGTCAAAGGCGATTTTGCAGAGTTAAGTATTGAGCTATCCGCAAACATGTTAATTGTCGGTGGCATCACAACTGATTTAGATAATGCCCGAACACAATCACGGCAAGCCCTAACTTCCGGCGCAGCCTTGCAAAAATTCCGCCTCTGCATCGAAGCGCAGAATGGAAACCCAAATGTCGTAGATGATGTTCAACTACTTCCCAAAGGAAAGTTAAATGCAGTCACCCCGGCGGAAAGCGCAGGCTTTGTGGCTCAAATAGCAACCGATGAAATCGGACGCATCGTCATGGATTGGGGCGGAGGTCGCAAAAAACTCGAAGACAAAATTGATTACGGAGTCGGCTTGTATATCAATGCAAAGCTCGGCGACCCTATCAAAATTGGCGATCCACTCGTTACGGCGTACTTCAATGACGAAACAAAACTCGAAGAAATGCGTGGGCGAATTCTCAAAGCGTATGAAATCAGCGATAATCCTCCGCAGTTGGAACCGTTAATACAGTACAGCGAGCGGTAGCGATCTGGTGGCACGTTGACTAACTCGCTACTTCTCACCGCACTGTACCATCGCATCATTCATCATCACTTTATGAAATTTTTCATTCCTTTTGTTCTTGGCTGTTTCCTCGCTTCCTGCGCGACTAAACCGAACGCCGCAGATGCCAATAAAACCAAGGTTGGAATCGTCTTCGACATCGGCGGCAAAGATGATCGTTCCTTCAATACTGCGGCGAACGTTGGCGTGAAACGCGCTAAGGCTGAACTGCCCATCGTCCTGCGCGATGCTGAACCGGGCGACGCAACTTCGCTGGAACCGGCGATGCGCGCCTTTGCGCAATACGGCTACAATTTGATTATCGGCATCGGCTTTGCGCAAGCTCCGCTGATCGAACAAGTCGCCAGAGATTATCCCAATACACATTTCGCTATCGTGGACGGCGTCTGTGATAGCCCGAACGTAGCGAGCCTACTTTTCAAAGAACATGAAGGCTCATTTCTGGTCGGGATGATTGCCGCTTCGACCAGTAAAACCAATACTATCGGCTTCGTCGGAGGGATGGATATTCCGTTGATTCACAAATTTTTTACGGGCTATGCTGAAGGCGCAAAATATACCAATCCGAGCATTCGAGTAATCCCGAATTATGTCGGCATCACGGACGCCGCGTGGAATAATCCCAGCAAAGGACGCGAATTGACGACCGCGCAAATTGAACAGGGAGCCGATGTCATTTTTCAAGCCGCAGGTAATTCCGGTCTCGGAGTTTTCGACGCTGCCGAAGCTACCAATAAATTTGCCATCGGCGTAGATTCTAATCAAAATTATATGAAGCCCGGTCACATCCTGACTTCGATGATTAAGCGCATAGATAACGCCGTGTTTTCAATGGTCAAAGACGAAGTGGATGGAAAATTCAAAGGCGGCATTCACGTGTATGGATTGGATAACGATGGCGTTGGCTATGCGGTTGATGAGTACAATCAGAAGCTGATTTCGCCTGAAATAATTCAAAAAGTTGAGCAGGCAAAGCGCGATATTATTTCTGGAAAAATTAAAGTCACAGATGCCATGGCAAAATAATTTTTCCACTAAGTCACACGAAGAAGCACTAAGACTTTTTCTTCCTTCGTGAAACTTAGTGTTACTTCGTGGATGAAAATGATCGAACTAAAAAACATTACAAAACGCTTCGGCGCAAACACTGCGAATAATAATATCAGTTTGACCATTCCCGCGAATTCTATTCACGCCATCGTAGGTGAAAATGGAGCCGGAAAATCCACGATCATGAAAATACTTTACGGCTTCTACACAGCCGATGAAGGCGAAATTTTCATTAATGGAACTGCCCAAAAAATTCGTAATCCGCAGGATGCAATCAAGCTTGGCATCGGCATGGTGCATCAACATTTTATGCTCGTGCAGAATATGTCGGTGCTGGAAAATATTATCCTCGGAGCCGAAACGACTGCGGGCGGAAGAATTGATTATGAAAAATCTGCCGAACAAGTCCAAAAAGTATTGGATGATTTTGGCTTTGATCTCGACCTGCATCAAAAAATTGAAGACCTTTCCGTCGGACAACAGCAACGCGTTGAAGTTGTCAAAGCCCTGTATCGCGGGGCGCAAATTTTAATCTTAGATGAACCGACAGCGGTCTTGACTCCGCC
>JAYVRW010000367.1:0-3284 GCA_043775925.1 Blastocatellia bacterium | reverse complement strand
CACTTGTTTTTCGTAAACAAAAAGCCCTGTTTGCAGGCGGTGACGCTTGCTTTCGTCGCTTTCGCGCAGGACAGCACGCGGCTTGAAATCCTTCGCATCTACCAGTGTTTCAAAGCGATCATTAACGCTGAGTCCGAAAACTCTGAGCAGTAATCCTTTGGTGATGAGCGTAGCTTTTAAATGCAAAAATCTTTCATCGGCTGACGGCAAGAATTCCAGTTTTTCAATTTTTGGCTGCGCTACTACGCCGAAATTTTCAAACGTAATCGAACCTGCACTCAGTGAAATCGGCGGACGCGAAAAACGTAAATCGTAAGTTAATTTTTCTCCTGCTTTGAACGGCAATTGTTTTGCTTCGCGGCGCAGAGAATGAAGCTTCGGAACCGCAGGCGCAGCAGGGATGCGAGGTTTAGATTTTCCGCAGGAAGCGATGAAGAGAGAGCAGAGAATGAGGGAACATAGGAAATAGATAATTCTAGGCGCGTTGATGTTCATGTAATGAAATCTCATAAAAACTGTTGCTGTGAATTGCCAGACACTGACTGGCAAATTTCATTATGACAGAAAATTAAGGTTACGGTTTTTTTAGGGTGATTTGAAAGGCGGAGTTTGTTTTTAACCCGCAACGCGGGTGTCAGCATAAAGCCTGGGGCGTAAGCCCCAGGCATGATAAATTTACACAGCAAAGCCCGTGATAACGGGCGATAGATACTTCGCTGTCGCCCGTTATCACGGGCTTATTTTAATCTCTCAATTGACCTAGGGCTTACGCCCCAGGCTTTATGCTGTCACCCGCATTCGCGGGTTGTAACTTGAGTTTTCTTTGCTGTTTCGGCAATTTCGTCGGCCGCAAATCGGTTATTAATCCAAGCTGTTTCAGCGTCCAAATCCCATACCAGTTCACATCAATTTCATACCACGCCAGCCCGTGCCGTGCGGCGGATGGATGCGCGTGATGATTGTTGTGCCAACCTTCGCCGTGAGAAATTAACGCGACCCACCAGCAATTGCGCGAAGTGTCTTTCGTGTCAAAGCGGCGTGAACCCCACACGTGAGCCGCCGAATTCACGAATAACGTCGCGTGTAAAGCAAACACGACACGAGCGAAAATTCCCCACAAAACAAAAGGCGCACCGCCGATGAAATACAAAATCACCGCAAAAATAATTTGTAGTACGATGTGCCATTTCGTCAGCCAGCGGTGAAACGGATCAGCCGTCAAATCTTTCACGCGATCCATTTCTTCTGGCAGGATGGTATACGGTGAAGTTCCATTAAAAATCCAACCCATGTGCGACCACCAGAAACCGTGCGCAGGCGAATGCGGATCGCCGTCCTGTTCGGTATGCATGTGATGAATGCGATGCGTCGCTACCCACGGAATCGGCCCGCCTTCCAGCGCGAGCGTTCCCAGGAACGCCATCGTGTATTCGACCCATTTTGGCGTCTTAAATCCGCGATGCGTGAGCAACCGATGATAGCCCATCCCAATGCCGAGGCTCCCGGTCGCCCACCATAAAAATACGGCGAGGCCGAAAGCCGCCCACGTAAAATTAAATAACGCTACGACCGCGAAAGCGTGAATGAAAATCATCATGATAATCATCCCCCAGTTTAATTTGCTGCCACGATAACTAAGAGCCGCTTCTGTGCGCATTCAGATCCTTTTTGAGAAAACCTTTTTTGCCAACGATGGATTAAGATCAGGAGGGAAATCAGGAAAGTAGAAGAACGTAATATCAAGGCGCAATCTTAGCAAGATGAGGCGGATTTGTCCTGTAATAGTTGTGTAATCCCTCTGGGAGCGCACGCGGCTCGCGTGCGGAGAGCGGTAAATTTCCAAATTGAATTTCGCAGACACCGTCTGCGAAATTAGCCAAGTCAGATAATCGAAATGCCATTAGAATTTTTGTTATCAGCGAGTTTCATTTCAGGCTCCAGCGGAGCCGCATATTTATAGCGATCACGTAGTTATTAGTTCAAAGCCCCAGAGGAGCGGCAGGTGCGATGTCGCTCCTCTGGAGCTTGAAAGAAAAACGTCATCCATGGCTATAAATATGTCGCGCCGCTGGTGCTAAAAACAATTTGCCAGACGCTGTCTGGCAAATTTGTTCGTAGTAAAAAAGATTTTCGACAAGATAATGCACAAGTAAATTTTGCAGACAGTGTGTGCAGTTTTCATCGCATATATTTCCGCCGAATCGCCAACGCCAACAAAGCTGCTTGCAACGGAGCCAGAATTGTTTCCAGCCCAACAAACAATCGCGCCATCGTCGTCACCGGACGCGGCTCTGGTTTTTGTAATGAAGCGGTTTCCAATGAATACACCAGGGTAGCGAGAAATTGTTTTGCCTTATTATGCTCTGGCGCGAGCATCATCTGAATCGGTGCGCCAATTTTATTTTGGGTTGTATCTTTCGATGAAGCGAATCCAGTCAACCAATACGGCACACACGACAAAAATAAAATCAGCAGCAAGGCTACGGTTGCGCGACCAACCCGTTCGCCGTAGCCGCTCAATGCCCAATACCAAAAATCCAAAGTCCAGAATGCGTACCCATTCGATTTTTCCAACCGCCGCAAATCCATCGAATTGTAACGAAACTTCGTCGCCTCAATGTAACGATTATTTTCATCAGCATTCATTGCTAATTGCCGATATGCAGTTGAAAGCAAACGATCCGACTTGCTTGCTTCGCGCTCTTGCTCAAAAGTAAACTTGCTCCAATCTACTTCAACGAACTCAAACTTGCGCGGATCGGTGTTGATAAACCAATGGGGACGTAGGCTTACCGAATGAAACGAAAGTCGTTCAGGTTTTTCAAATTGCGCCTTGTTGAAATCAAGAGAGGTACTATTATGAAACAATTGGTTATGAGTGGCTTTAAATCGAACTGTGTTTTTGAATTGAGCACTATCGAATTTAGTTAAGCCTGCAAAGGTTCGATCTTCAAAATTTACTAGAGAAGTGAAATCGGCATTACTGAAATCAGCCTCACCTTTGAATATAGCAATACAATCGTTTTGGCTTCCACGTCGTTCACTTTCAAAATGGGCGCTTCCTTGAAATAAGGCACTGATAAATGATGCGGTACCAAATTGAGTATTACGAAAATCTGCATCTTGGTTAAACTTCGCAGCTATAAACATTGCGTCTTTTTCGAAGATGGCTCCAAGGAATCTTGCATCTTCGTTAAAATTTACATAGTTAAAAATGGCACTCTTTTTGAAAATGACATACTCAAACCCTACATCATTAATAGTCGCACCCGTAAAAATCGCAT
>JAYVRW010000366.1:0-11371 GCA_043775925.1 Blastocatellia bacterium | reverse complement strand
ACGGTGACAGGCGGTTGATTTTTGACGTTGATCGTTTCGCGCTCGACGCGCATCTTCAGCCATTTGCCTTTGAATTTGTATTCGTTCGCGTTCGCGGGATTCGTCTCTTCGACGTACAAATCCTGCTGGTCAGTGCCAACAATCGTGAAGCCAAACCCAATTTTTTCGTTGTGTCCCGCCGCGACGCCAGGCAAAGCGGGTTCGCCTGCGCCAATCATGTTCCAGCCCGGCCCGACCAGATGCACAAGGTAGCGCAGGCTCGGCAGCATAATCGGGCGATGCGGATCGTTGGCGAGGAGCGGCTTTCCTGTCGCGCTCATTGTGCCATCCACGACCCAATTATTACTGCCTTCGTTTGGTTTGAAAGTCACATTCGCGCTTGTCGGTGTCGCCGCCGCCAAAATTTTTTCGCTGATGTCTTCAAGATTTAATCCATCAGGGATTACTAATTTTGCCGGCGGATCCGTTTCGATTAATTCCTGCACCAAATCTTTCCCGACTGCTTTGACGAGTTGTGCGCGCAACACTTCCGTAGCGATGTTGCGCGTCATTACATAACCCGCCATCCGCGTCAGGCAAACTTCCGGCGTCCACCTTTCGGGTTTAATTCCGGTGAGTTGAAATTCAATTGGCAAGTGATTTTGGTTGGCTTCGATGTACGCATTCACGCCGCGCACAAAAGCTGTGATGATTGCTTTCGCATCGGGCGCGTAGCTTTCATACTCCGTTTTCATGTCGCCGCGATAACGCAGCAGCCGCGCAAACTTATCGCGCTCGATGTAGCCAGGGCCAAGAATTTCTGCGAGCTTGCCTTCGCCTGTGCGTCGCCACAAATCCAGTTGCCACAGGCGATCCTGCGCGGCGACGAAACCCTGGGCAAAAAATAAATCGTCCTGTGTCTCAGCGTAAATATGCGCTATGCCCCATTGATCGCGCATCACGTTGACAGGTTTGTTGAGGCCGCGAATTTTGATTGTGCCGTTGATTTGTGCGAGGACGTTTTGCGCACGAGTTTGCAAATCCTGACCATACGAAAATTGTGGGAGAAGAAGTAGGGCGACTAGCAATGCGGTACGCGGTAGCTGTGATGATTTCTGCATAAGTTTAGAGACTGAGGTTCATTTCTGATGATCGTCAGGTTTACGTTTCTCCAGGACTCAATTGTTGATAAAGCCAGGCACGCGCCAGTCCCCATTCTCGTTGAATTGTGCGGACCGAAATGTTTGTTACCTCTGCTGTCTCGCTTTCGCTCAGCCCGCCAAAAAATCGTAGTTCTACAATCTGGCTTTTGCGCGGATCAAAAGTTGCTAATCGGCTCAAAGCTTCATCCAGCATTAGGACATCTGTGGCGCGTTCTGTTCCTGTTTTTTCCGCTGCTGTTAGTGAAATCTGCATTGCTCCTGCGCCGTGTTTCAGTTCGTTTCGTCGCCGGGCGTGGTCTACCAGAATGCGGCGCATCACGTTGGCAGCAATCCCAAAGAAATGGGCGCGATTTTTCCATTGCACCTGATGGTTATCAATCAGGCGTAAGTACGCTTCGTTGACGAGATCGCTGGGCTGCAACGTATGACCGACACGTTCGTGACTGAGGTAGCGACGAGCGAGCTGATGTAACTCCTGTTGCACGAGTGGCGCTAGTGCCGCTAATGCACTCTCATCGCCCTGGCTCCAGGCCAGAAGTAATTGAGTGACTTCCGGTTTTTCTGAAGTCGTCATCGGGTTTGCCTCAAGGAAAATTCTGTCTTTGGAAGCCGTAAATTTACCATACCTGTCACGAACGCAGAAGAGCGTCAAAAAAAATTGTCAGCGCGTGGCGGGTTTTAGCAACGAACTGCGCATGTACAAATGAGGACAGTCAAAAGCGGAATTACAGCAGCGCTGAAAAGTGAGATTTCAGGTAGGCGACTTGTTCCTGGGGGAGAATACAAGTTTGTGTTTTTGCTCTGCCCGAACTCACTTTTCATCCCTTCTGTAAGGGGTGTCGGGAATCACGTCAGAAAAATAGTTGGCAAGAAATCGGGCCGTGCAAACGGCTCAGCATCGAAAGGAAAATCGCATCATGAAAATCAACCATTCACTCACCAGGTTTACTTTATCGCTCACCCTGTTTCTGTTCGCCGCGCTTTCTGGCATTGCGCAGGAAGCGCTAAAGCCACAGCTTTCACGCGTTTCAGTAACGCAGGTCAAACCCGAAATGTGGGAGCAGTTTCTGGCGTTTTATAAGAACGAAACACTGCCCACACTCAAGAAAGCCGGCGTCAAACAATCCACCGTCTGGCGGTCGTCCAACGCCATCGGCAATAGTTACGAGTTCAGAGTGATACAGCCGATAGAGAATCTGGCGGAGTTCGACCAGGAAAACCGACTCACCAAAGCGCTCGGCGCGGAAGGCAGAAAAGCTTACGACGCCAAGCGGCGCGCGATGATTACCGGACATCACGCTTACATCGTCCAGTCGCTGCCAGAACTTGGGATTCAGCCGAACGGCACGATGACACTGCGGGTCCGCCGCGAGGTCAGCGTCGCGTCAGGGCGCAGGGCTGATTACGAAAGCTATCAAAAAGACCTGCTACCTTTCCTCAAAAAAGCAGGACTCAAAGGCCGTGTCGTCTCAAGGCTCAGGCTCGGTGGCGATCTCAACGCGTATCTCACATCGGATCACTATGCATCGTTTGCGGAATACGAGAAAGTGACAGAAACGCTCAGCAAAGATGAAGGCTATCGTCCATTGCTGGCGTCTGGCAGAACGACGGGCGTCATTATGCACACAGAAATTTCGGTCTACAGCACCATGCCGGAACTGAGCATTGTGCCTGCGCCTGAAAAGGCCGCGAGTAAGTAAACGGCCAGTCAATCCAGTCTGACAAACGGTAGTGCTTTGGTGCGCCATACTAAAGCGCTATCGTTTGGGTAAAGTGGGTTATTGTGAGGGTGAGGGTCTGTTCACAGCTCCTTTGGGGATTTTAGCTTCAGGGCTTTGATCAAGGTCGCGTCATCATCTTTTGGTGAAACACAGTACCTGTCCATTGGGCGAAATGGCAGGGGCGGCTCCATCTAAAAAAGAATTGCCCGCTGATGTTAATCTTTCGAGTTTTAAATCCTGAAAAGTTTTGGGCTGACTCTGGTGCAGCAAGCGAGAGACACCGTAACCGCCCGCTGCCAGAGCTACCACAAGCAATCCTAGTGTTGCCGCCACTCCCAGGGATTGTTTGATTTCATTGAGAATAACCTTAACGCTGGAATGGTCGCGGGTAACACTGGTAGTAGGGTTCTCTATCGTTGATTTGATGGATTCAAGGGGCGCAGTCACGGTTCCACTCATCGTGTTTTGATTTCTGGAGGCTGTCGGGTGAGCTTGTCCCGGCTTTTTTTGGAATTCGATTTCCTGCTTCAGGCTTTTCAGATCAACTAATAAATCCCGCACCGTTTGATAGCGTTCATCAAGAGCTTTACGCAGCATCTTACTCACGATCCGTTGTAATTCGCTGGACACCGCTTCATCGCTCAGTGTCAGAGGCGCAGGATCACGGCTGAGGATCGCCGACAATACGTCCATCGTTGTTTCGCCAGTGAAGGGTCTCTGTCCGGCAATCATTTCGTAAAGCAAAATGCCCAGACTGAAAACATCGGTTCGTGCGTCCACCTTCAATCCACGCGCCTGTTCCGGCGACATATAGCTGGCGGTTCCCATCACCGTTCCGGCTTCAGTCGAATCGGCGATTGGAGACGTGGAGACTGGGCGATGGGGCGACAAGGCGAGAGTAGGATCATCTTCTCTCCGTCGCCCCGTCCCCGTTTCACCATTTCTTTCCTCCGTCAATTTCGCCAGTCCAAAATCCAGCACCTTCACATAACCATCACGCCGGATCATCACGTTTTCGGGTTTGATGTCACGATGAATAATGCCCGATTCGTGCGCGGCGGAGAGTGCGGCGGCAATCTGTAGCGCGATGTCGAGAGCTTGTACTAACGGCAATTCCTCGTTCGCTTCACACTCGCGCAGCGTCTGCCCGTCAACGAATTCCGTGACGAGATAATGCATCTCATTGGAAATGCCAACTTCGTGAACAGTGAAGATGTTCGGATGATTCAATGCTGAGGCGGCGCGGGCTTCCTGCTCAAAGCGGCGGACACGATCTTCGTGCGTCGTAAATTGCGCTCGCAATAATTTCAGCGCTACACGGCGGCGGAGCGAAATATCTTCCGCCAGCCAGACTTCTCCCGTGCCGCCAGCGCCGAGGCGGGAAATCACGCGATAGTGGTCAAGCGCCTGCCCTGTTATCAGCAGCGATGGTTCTATCGCAAGTTCTTTGGCTTACTCTTTGGCCGCAAGTTCAAACGCCGGAGTCGTGAGGAAATGGCTTGCTTTTTTATCAGCGGTGAGCAAGGCGGCAGCCTCGCGGCGCAACTCCTGATCGTGAGCGCAGACTTCGTCCAGATACGCGGTGCGCTGAGTCGCGTCACGCTCCATCGCAGCATGGTAAAGCCGTTCGATTTGTTGCCAACGTTCAGGATTCATCGCAGTGGCACACTAACCTTATTTTTTAGATGTGGTCGTTGGGGGAGATTGGTTCAGCTTAGCTTTGCAAAATTATTGACAAGAGAAGCGATTTTCAACAACTTCTCAAGCACTGCAAATACTGTGTACTGAATGCGGTGGAATTTACCACACATCGGCAAAAGCGGAAATAGATTTTGGTTTTGAAAATTTTTATCCAATCTCTAAAGTGCAGGTAGCTGCTTGCGTGCCAGTCATTGCTAAGCGAAACAGTGATTTTATGAGATACTTATTCACCGCTACAAACTTAGAATTTACAACGAAGTATACCTGTCAAAAATCAGGGAGAGTCATTCATGCACAACTATTCAACCCGTCGCCAATTTTTACAAACTGCTGCGCTCGCTTCCGTCGCTGCAACTTTACAAGCAGCAACTGCAAGCGCCGACAACCTCGTAGTTGATTCGCATTTGCATTGTTTTGCCGGACTCAAAGATGAACGGTTTCCGTTTCACGCGAACGCGCCGTATCGTCCCGCAGGTGTTGCTTCGCCGGAAAATTTATTGCAGTGCATGGATGGCGGCGGAGTGAAATACGCGGTCGTCGTTCATCCCGAACCGTATCAGGACGATCATCGTTATTTGGAGCATTGTCTGACCGTTGGCAAAGGTCGCCTGAAGGGAGTTTGTCTCGTCTTTGCCGATCAACCGAAATCTATGGAGCAACTGCCGAAATTAGCCAAACGCGGTGACATCGTAGCAGTACGCATGCACGCCTACGCGCCAGAACGTCTGCCACCATTTGGCAAACCGGAGATGCGCGCCTTCTGGAAAAAAGCGAGTGATTTAGGCTTGATGGTGCAACTGCATATTGAACCGCATTACGCGCCACAGATTGAACCGTTCATCCGTGAATTTTCCAAAACCAAAGTTATCATTGATCACTTAGGACGACCGTTTCAGGCGACGGCTGAGGAGCATAAAGTCATCGTGCGCTGGTCGCGGTTTCCGAATACGGTGATGAAAATTGCTGCGTTGCCGTCGGCGTCAGAATATCCGTATCGTCAGATTCAGCCTGTCGTCAAACAGCTCACCGATGCGTACGGTGCAGATCGAATGATTTATGGCGGAGGCTTTGGCCCGACTGCGACGCCGGAATCGTATCGTGAAGCGCGTGAAAAAATGCGATCTTATTTGTCGCACCTAACGTCCACAGATCAGACGAAAATATTTGGTCTGACAGCAGGGAAGTTGTTTGGGTTTGCGGGGTAATCCGCAGGGTCGCTGAAGGCGACAGATATAATAGCGTAGGGTAAAGCGAGTGCCCTACGTCAGGTCAGGCACAGGTTCCGATTTTGAAGGAGTCGAATAAAATTAACACAGGTGCGGCTCCTTCAGAGTCGAAATACATGTCGCATCTATTCCAAGGGTTGCACCCTACGCTATTAAACTTATCTCCTTCGGAGGCGTGAATAACCACAATTTTTATGAATAAACTGCTATCTCGAATATTCTTATTCTCCGCACTTTTTTGCTTCGCCTTACTCCCAAACATTTTCGCGCAAGACAGTAAAGTCTTCGATGACCTCTCACTCAAAAGTCAGATTCTCAAGAAAGACATAAAGTTCTCTTTGTACCTGCCGACAGGTTATGAAACTTCAAACAGGCATTATCCGGTCTTGTATCTATTGCACGGCGGCGGCGGCAATCATACGGATTGGATTCAGCTTGGCAATGTACAGGCGATTGCTGATGGTAGTGTACGTGACGGTAAAGCCGAGCCAATGATTATCGTAATGCCGGATGCCGGGACGAGCTTCTATTTGAATAATATTCGCGGCGAATATCAGTACGAAGATTATTTCATCAAGGAACTGATTCCATACATTGAAAAGAGCTATCGTATTCGTGCGGAAAAAAGATTTCGTTCAATCTCTGGCCTCTCAATGGGAGGTTTTGGCAGCCTGTTATATTCGTTGCATCATCCCGAACTTTTCAATTCGTGCTATGCCATGAGTGCGGCGGTGCGCACCGATGAACAAATCAATCAAATGGCGCTGCCGGAATTTCAGCGCCGCTACAAATCCGCCCTCGGAGACATCAAAGAAGGTGACCGCCGAATCACGGATTTCTGGAATCAAAACAGTATTCTATTCCTGATGAAAAATCTGCCGGAGAACCAGAAAAAATCTGTCCATTTTTTCCTGGATTGCGGAGATGATGATACCTCGCTGTACACTGGAAATTCGCTGTTGCACAACCTGATGCGTGACCTGAATATCCTGCACGAATACCGTGTCAGAGACGGCGGACATACTTGGGAATACTGGCGGACAGCCTTGCCCGAAGCGTTACATTTTATTTCGTTGGGGATGCGACAGTAGTTATTGCAGAAGCTCGCACGAAGTACGGACGTCATTAACCTGCAACGCAGGTGACAGCATAAAGCTCCGTGCGTGAGCGCGGGGTTTGTGTAGTTTGTAGGGAATCAGCCCGCGAAGTCGGGCAGCAGCCATTCGATTTATGTGGAGAGTCTGTCGCCCACCTTCGTGGGCTTGGTGTTTTATCGCCAATCAACCTGGGGTTTCGCGCTGCTGCGCTCCACCCCAGGCTCTATGCTTGCCACCCGCGTTGCGGGCTAAAATCCATTAAACTTTCGTGAAAAATGCAGGTAGTGACAAGCTGGCGAAGCCTATGGAGTACTGCGACCCGGCGTAGCTTTTCGTTCGCTACAGATAAATTTAGAGTGCCCAGGTTTGCAGCTCTGCCGCTGTGGAATGGCTCTGCCTTTCCGGTAAATTGATGAGGGAGATGGGGACTGTACCCGTTATGTGAATTTAGATTGCGGTAATTATTGGGCATAGCCCGGAAGAGTATTCCGTTGCCGGAAGGGCGCAGCCCTTCCGCACATCAGGCGGCGAAGCCGCGAAGAAAATCTAAAGTTTGGATATGCCTCGAAACACAAAACCCGAAACTCAACTACAGCGCCAGCGGCGCGACATCCTGGTAGAAAACCGCGTAGAGATAAAATTGAAGCTCCAGCCGAAGCGACATGTCGAGAAAAAACCGCCTAGTGAAACCACCTATAAAATCAGTGTCGCCGCTTCTTAAACCTGAAAGTAACGTTTTCATAAACATGATTGACATCATGCAAAAATAGAAATACGCTAAACAGCGTATGGAGGTAGAAATACTATGAAAACCTTCGGTAAAATTATCTCCGAAGCCCGTAAAGCACTTGAGCTAAGTCAAAAAGACCTTGCGTTACTCATTAAGAAAGAAGATGGAGAAGCAATCTCGCCCCAGTATCTAAATGATATTGAGCATGATCGCAGGAACCCGCCTTCGGAGTTTTTTATTGAACAATTGGCAACGCAATTAAAGCTTTCAACGGACTATTTATGTTTAGTAGCCGGAGCAATCCCCGACTACATTAAAGACTTGATTATAGCTGGGGGACCTGAAAAAGCTGAGCAAGTCATCAAGGCGTTCCGGCGCACCAGCAATAAGAAATAGCTATGAGATGGGTAACTGATAAATCAGGTCGTTTTGTGAAACGCCCACATTATGACCAAGCAGAGCTGGATTATCAGTGTGAGCAGCGAATCCATAAGTTTTTAACCCAAAAATATGGAAAGATTGCATATCCAATTAGCACTGCCGATTTAACTATTTTGATTGAGCAATCAGTAGATGATTTAGATATGGGTGCAGACCTTACAGCAGTAGAAGGTGATGTTGAAGGGGTCACAGAGTTTTGCCGAGGGCAAAAACCAGTTGTAAGAATATCAAGTCGGTTAATTGGAAATCCTATTATGGAGAACCGATTAAGGACAACGCTAACACATGAATTTTCACATGTAGAGTTTCACACCTTTTTATTTGAGTTAGAACAGACCCCTTCCTTGTTTACCGATATTGAGACGGATAATTCACTTTCTTCTTTGTCGAATAAATGTAAGCGTGATTCAATTATCGGTGCCACTGAATACGATTGGATGGAGTGGCAGGCAGGCTATGGGTGCGGAGCTTTCCTGATGCCAATTTCAGACCTTATCATTACGGCAAGAGAATTTCGTCAGGATAATAATCTTCAACTGGAAGTTTTGCCTGTAGCTTCACCTGAAGGTCAGTTGTTAATTGAATCAGTGGCGAAAACCTTTCAAACATCAAAAGCCGCTGCCCGCGTTCGGCTTTTACAAAAACGTATTCTTTATGATGATGGAGGTATGGACATAACCAGTCTTTTTTAGTGTTGACTTTTTTTTAATTACAGACTACGCTAATCAGCGGATATGCAGTTTTGCGTATCTCAAGCAAAGGAGTTTTTAATGGCAAAGCCAAATGTTCATATTGTGCCACGAGATGGTGAGTGGGCGGTGTTGAGAGAAGGTTCTCAACGGGATTCCTCACATCACGTTACACAAGCACAGGCAATAGAGGCGGGGCGCCAGACGGCACAACGCGAAAACACGGAAATTCTTATACATTGTCGGAATGGTCAGATCCGCGAGCGTGATAGCTACGGTAATGATCCTTACCCACCCAAGGGATAAAAGGAACTTTTAAGCTACTGGCCTTCTGATGTTAGTAATACAAGGGCAAGATTCAGGAGCTTCCTGAACCTTTTAATCAGGTAAAGAAATATGGCAGATAATTATCAAATTCGTTGTATCAACAAAAGTGACCGATATAATGCGCATGAGCGCATAACACATGTTGGAGGGGTTAATGCAGATGGCACAAGATGGAAGCTTACACAACAAGACGCAATTGCTGGTATTGAAAGTGGCAAATGGCAATTTTTTGTAAGCGTTTCTGGGCAAACGGTTCGGGTCATTGTTGCAGATAGCCAGTATGGTAATAAATATCTCAAAACTCAAAGCGATGGTGAGCAACCAAATAATCTTTTAAGCCTCCTTGAGTGCCCTTAAAATGAGTGAGCTTACGCAACGAAGCTTAATGAAAAACGCGAAACATTCGGTTTTTATTTCGAGTGTTTCGCGTTGTAATTAGTGTATCGAGCTAATGATGTTTACGCCAACTGACGTTTCACAGGCAATTCACGAATGCGTTTGCCAGTGGCGGCGTAAATTGCATTTGTGATTGCGGGGATGGTTGGCGGCACGCCGGGTTCGCCTACGCCAGCGGGTGGGGCGGAGCTTTTGACGATATGAACGTTGATTTGCATGGGAGCTTCGTTCATTCGCGCAACTTGATAATCGTGGAAATTTGATTGTTCGATGACGCCGTTTTTTGCGGTGATGCCGCTCATCAACGCGATGCTTGTGCCGAACACGCCTGCGCCTTCAAATTGTGATTTGACGCGGTCGGGATTGATGATTGTGCCTGCGTCTACGGCAATGTCCATTTGTGGAATGCTGACTTTGCCTTTGTCGTCTACTACGACTTCGACGGCAACAGCGACATACGTCAAAAAGCTGCGATGCGCGGCGATGCCGAGTGCGCGACCTTTTGTCGGTTTCTTTTTCGCCCAACCGGATTTTTCGGCGGCGAGTTCGATGACGTTGCGCATGCGGCCTGTATCCACCGGATATTCATCCAGCGATTTGCCGTGATTGATGTAATCCTTGCCGAGCGCGATTTTGCGCGGTGAACCAATCACATCAAGCAAATACTCAACCGAATCGCGCTGCGCTAAATTCGCCAGTTCGTCTACGAACGAATGAATAGCGAACGCCTGATAAATATTGGCTACGGAGCGCAGCCAGCCGATGCGAACGTGATTTTTCGCGGGGCCATTTTCGGCGCGATGATTGGGAATATCGAACGGCACATCGTTCCATCCCATCATCATTTCAAATGGCGCAGCGTGCGTCGCGCTTGGGTCGAAAGTCGTGTTGATGGATGGATACGCTACGCGTTGCAACCATGCGGTTGGTTTGCCTTTGTCGCCGATTGCCGCCTTCATATACATCGCCGCGACCGTGTGGTAGTAATCGAATTGAATGTCTTCCTCGCGGCTCCACGTAACTTTGACGGGCTTGCCAACAGCTTTTGAAAGCAAGGCGGCTTCGGCAACGTAATCAGGTTTTGATTTGCGACCGAAGCCTCCGCCGAGTAATGTCACGTTACAAATGACATCTTCTTTTTTGATGCCGAGTGCTTGCGCGACAGTGTCTTGTACGGCTTGCGGATTTTGCGTGTTGGCGTGGCAGATGACTTTGCCGTCTTTGTATTCGGCTACAGCAGCGACAGGTTCCATCGGCGCGTGTGAGAGGTGCGGCGCGTAATATTCGGCCTCGTGTGTTTTGGTTGCTTTGGCAAATTCGGCATCTACGTCACCGACATTACGCACGACGGTTTGCGGTTTGCGTACTGTTTCCAAAAGCGATTGTTTGAATTTCGCCGAATCGTACGCGGCGTTCGGGCTTTCGCTCCATTCGACTTTTAATTTTTCACGACCCTTGGCCGCGGCCCAGGTGCTGTTCGCAATCACAGCTACGCCGCCGAGTGGTTGGAACATGGTCGAACCTTTGAGGTCAGGAATCGTGACAGTTTGTGTGACACCTTTGACAGCTTTTGCGTCCTTGTCATCAAATCTTTTCAACTTGCCGCCAAAAATAGGAGAGCGTTCGATGGACGCATAAACCATCCCCGGCATTTTGGCGTCAATGCCAAACATGCCTTTGCCATTCGTTAAATTATCGCGGTCAAGCGTAGGCAATTCTTTGCCAACGTAGCGATATTCTGCCGATGATTTGAACGTCAGTTCTTCTTTTTTCGGCACAGGTTGTTGCTTCGCTAGTGCAGCGAGTTCGCCGAAGCCTAATTTCTTTTTCGATTTTGCGTGAACGACAAAATGATTTTGGGCTTTGCATTCGGCAGCAGGCACTTTCCATTTGGCAGCGGC
>JAYVRW010000365.1:0-11394 GCA_043775925.1 Blastocatellia bacterium | reverse complement strand
TGTTTTTTTGCGATGAACACAAGGCGGTGTCGAGCCACCGCACTCCATATTTACCCAAGTAACTGCTTCTCTTCAACGTAACGGAAACAGGCTTTGATATTATCTTCTTCAAATTTGACGCGATCCGCAGCGTTCAGTTTTTCGATGCTGGGCAACTCAGTCTTGCTCTTGTTCTCACTCACCAACTTGAACGTTTGCGCCAAATATTTGCCGTTGCGGTCGGGGAAAACCTCCCAATATTTTTTCGTCATGCACGGCACTTTCAACGGCTCACGCGTAATCATTTCCAGCGAGAATTTAGTTTTCGGATTCGCTTTTTGAACCGTCTTCACAATTCGCGGAAGGTCGAGCATTCCCGTGCCAAGTGGGACTTCAGACAACAAAAATCCATCGGCGTAAGGCAGCAATCCCATGTCTTTGATGTGCGTAGATTTTGCGTATGGCGCAAGCCCTTCGACCACTTCATACGGATCATCAAGCATCGAAATATTGTTGCCAAAATCAAGCGTGACCTGCAAATACTCGCTCTGATACGTTTTCAGCAAGCGCAGAAAATCTTCCAGTGTCCAGTCTTTGTGATTTTCGAGCGCAACGACGACTTTATATTTTTCGATGATGGGCATCGCTGCATTTAGTGCAGCGTGACTTTGATCTACCCATTTTTTCCAATCCGCGAGCGACGCAAATGTTTCATAACGGCGCCCACCCAGCATCGCTGTTCTCACAACTGTCACACCCGCTTCCTTGCAATCCGCGAGACCTTTTTCCATCGCGCTCATATCGCCATTGCGCGGAATCGAAACCATCCCTTCAAGGTACATCCCAAGCTCTTCTGCACGCGCCCGCAATTTTTTCAAATCACCGTTCAACGAAGTCTGAATTCCGCCCGCGCCAAGAGCATGACATTTTTCTAAAAATTCATACGCATCACGTCCTTGCATCCGCATCGGAGCTTGCCCTGCTCCGCCACCAGCTTGCGAAGGGCTGCCGGGAATTTGCGCCCCCATAAATGAAGTCGAAGCGATGCCCATTTTTGACAATGGTGCAGCGGACGAATTGGCAAACAAAGCATTCGACATTGCGCCGACCGCCAACGAAGCGGAGGCGGTTTTTACAAAATCTCTGCGGGTTATTTCTTTCATTGATTCTCCAAACTAAAAATTGTAATCGTGGAAACCAAGCGTTAAGAGTTCAAGCTTTAGCTTGGGTTTCATCAGTAAAACAAGCTAAAGCTTGAACTCTTAACACCTGTTATTCAGCCACTTTTTTGCCAGCCACACTCAACGCATAAAGCGTATCGCCAGCGCCAACAATCAAATATTGTTTGCCGTCCAGCATCCACGTCGAAGGGCCGTTGCTGACAGGGCTGGTCAGGCGTTGATGCCAAATTGGATTGCCGTTCGCCGGATCAAACGCGACGAGTTCACCCACATCGCCCGCAAACAACAGATCGCCTGCGGTCGTCAACACGCCGCTGGCCAAACCGCTGGCTCCCATACCAGTGCCACCGCTATGTACGTGCTTCCATTTCACTGCGCCTGTGCGAATGTCCATCGCAAAGAGCGCGTAACTCATATCAAAACCGCCGCCGCCACCACCACCGTAACCTTGCGGCTTCGGAGAAGTGTCATACAAATACGTGATGCCGTAGCCCTGCGTGCCAGTGAAATAAAACAACTCGGTTTTCGGGCTGTAACTTGGCGGCTGCCAATTCGTCGCACCCGCCGCAGGCATATCAATCATTGTGCCGTCTACGCTAGGTTCTTTTGCGGGATTCGGAATCGGTTGCCCTTTGGCGTCTACACCAAGCGCCCAATTGCCTGTGCCGGTGAAGGGCTTTGAGACAAGGTTTTTTCCATTCGTGCGATCAAGCACAAAAAACCATCCGGCGCGTGCGGCTTGCCCTAATAATTTGCGCGGCTGACCGTTGATGACTGCATCAAAAAGCACAGGCGTTTCGACGTTATCCCAATCGTGCGTGTCGTGCGGCGAAGGTTGAAAATACCAAACTAATTTTCCAGTATCAGGGTTGAGCGCTACGATGCAGGCTGTATATAAATTTGCCCCTTTGCGACTTTGGCCTGCAAAGACAGGGTTCGCGTTACCTGTGCCCCAATAAATTAAATTTAAATCAGGATCGTAAGTGCCGGGCATCCACGTCATGCCGCCGCCGTGATGCATCGCATCCAAATCAGGCCACGTCTCAGAACCGGGGTCGCCCATTTTTTCTGGTGTCGTGTACCAGCGCCATTGCAATTCGCCTGTTTCAGGATCGCGTGATTCCAGATAGCCACGCACGTCCATCGCGTCGCCACCCACGCCGATGATAATGTGATTTTTGACGACTACCGGAGCCATCGTCGTGAAGTATTGCTGTTTCTCATCCGCAATTTTTTTGCGCCAGCGCTCTTTGCCGTCTTTGGCGTTGAGAGAAATAAACCAGCCATCAGGGCTTTCAAAATAAAGCCATTCGCCGTACATGCCAACGCCGCGTTGCCCGACCAGATGCCCGCCTTTGTCTTCAAAATCATATTGCCAAATATGCTCGCCTGTCCGCGCATTGATCGCAAAAATATGATCGGGAATGGTGAAATACAAAATCCCATTCACAAGCAACGGCGTAGATTTAATAACCGGGTCACCGACGCCGCGTTGTGGCCCGATACCTTTGATGCGATACATCCAATCAATTTTCAGCAGGTCTATATTCGTGGCATTGATCTGCTTCAATTCGCTGTAACGACGACCTGAATAATCGCCGTTGTAGGTCGGCCAGGAATCAGCAGATTGTTTGAAAAGCGTCAGCGTTTTAGGGTCAAGTCCCTGCGCAAAAACTGCACAAGAAATCAGCACGAAAAAAAGCGTAAAAAATAAGCGATTCATTTTCATTTCAGCGTTACCAAATAGGCCGCAAGATTGTTGATGTCAGCGTCGGAATATTTCGGCAGCATCGAGCGATGCCCATTCAATTTATCTTCGAGTTCGACCTTCACCTGACTGCGCGGCCATGAAAAATATTTACCCGAAGCATCAATCAGCGAAATATCGAAATCAGTATTCGTTTTGATTTTTCCTGTGACGGTTTGCCCGGAAGCCGTAGTCACTTTTGCATTGGCTGGCCCCGGCGTAACAGGCCACAAAAACCGTGATTTCATCGCCGTAGTTTGCGGGAATTTCGCGCTGATTTTAGCCAGGTCGCCTGTCGCCGAATGACAACTGGCGCAATTGCTTTTGAAATATTCTTCGCCCTTTTTGGCATCGCCTGTCACCGCTGAACGCAATGATCCGTAGGTCTGTCCGTACGTCCCGCGATTTGCCGTCAGTTCCACTTGCAGGTGAATGTATTGCGAAATGTTGTACACGTCATCGGCAGAAAGCGCCGGAAATGGCGGCATCCCCGTGCGCCCTTCTTTGAGGACAGGCGCAAGTTTTTCGCCTTTCTCATCGTGCAACATTAACTCCGAGCGCAACAGATTTGGAGCCTGCGCTCCCCTGCCATCTTTGCCGTGACAGCCCGCGCAATTTTGCTGATAAAGGGGGTCGCCTTTTTTCGCGGCTTCAGGATTGGGAGCCGCGCCCAGCCCAAGAAAATCGCGAATGTTTCCGCCACGTCGTCCAGGTGCTGGCTCTTGTGCGCTGGGATTTTTTACAGTGAAGATTAGTAAGAACCCAACCATTATTAGCGCGATGAAAAGACGAATTTTATTTTGATTGGACATATTCCTGGGAGCGCACGCGGCTCGCGTGCGGGTTTTATGCAGGAGCGCGCACGAGCCGCGCGCGCTCCCAAGGGTTTAACTCAATACGTAGCTTTTTTCGACTGCCGGATCAAACGTAACGCGTTTCTTTTGCAGATACGCGATCTTGCCAAGATTTGATGCGAGTGCGGAGCGGTGCCCACTGACCACATCAGAGTTCGGCGTTTTTTTCGATTTGACGCAGGAGACGAAATTGCGGACGTGCTCGGTTTCCAACGCCATCGCAGCTTTACCAATAATCGGCTCGGCTTGCGCTTGTCCACGCACGGCAGGCGGAGTGAATTTGTAACCACCGCGATCAATGTACAAATGTCCTCCCGTTCCCATGAACTCAATCGCTGCGCCACGCGCGCCGGGAACAAGAGTCGCATCGAAAGTAGCCATCCATTGCTTCGGATATTCAAGCTGAATCGAAATCGTATCCGGCGCATCACGTCCGTCTTTGTAGTAATACACGCCACCTGCTGCGGTTGCAGAGATTGGCAGGTCATCACCTAAATACCAATGCACGACATCAATCCAATGCGTAAAGAGATCGGTAATTTGTCCACCGCCGAAATCTAAATAGGCACGCCAGTTGTAAAATTGATGCGCATTGAAGGGACGGTCTTTCTTGTTACCCAGCCACGCTTTCCAATCTAATCCGGCTGGCTGTTCAGTAAAATTCGGCTTGCGCAAATGGTAGCCATTGCCGTGCCAATAGGTGCGCACATAGGCAATCTTGCCGATTTTTTCACTATCAATAAATTCTTTTTTAGCTTCGGCGTAATGGGTTCCGCTCCGTTGTTGCAACCCAACTTGAAAAGTTGTTTTATTGCCTTTGGCGGCTTGAATAATTTTGTGACCTTCTTCCCATGACCATGTCAGCGGCTTTTCGCAGTACACCGCTTTACCCGCGTTGCAGGCATCAATCGCCATTTGCGCATGCCAATGATCGGGTGTCGCGATCAACACAGCATCCACATCTTTTGATTCAAGCATCTTGCGATACTCACCGTAAGCCTGCGCTTTGCCGCCCGTTGTTTCCTTCGCCTTATTCACAGCTTTTTCGTAGACATCACAAACGGCGGTGACTTCAACGTCTGGTTCTTTCAAAAAGAAGCCCATCACGTCTGAACCGCGATTGCCTGTGCCGATGACGCCGAGGCGAACCTTGTCATTGGCGCCAAGAACTTTATTCCAACTTCCAGCATTCATCATCAGACCTGCGCCTGCTGCGAGACGCGCTGAATCAGTAAGAAACCCGCGCCGTGCTTTGTTGATAATTGACATACAAAACTCCTATGTAATTGAGGTTGATAAGTACGGTTGTTATCTGGCAGAGTCCAGACTATTGAGACCTTTTTTGTAATTCGGATCCATTGCCGCGAAATCGGAGCGATAGCTGACCGAAGTTGCGGTTGGAAAATTCGCGGGAACTTTTTGTGTAACTTTTCCGGTCGCAGCCCACTCAGTTCCGCGCTGAAAAGTTGTAGCAAATCCAACGCAGCTCAACGCTACGACATCGTGTCCCATCGCGGTATGAAAAATTTTGCCTTTGCCATAGCTCAGCGTCATCAGCAACGGCTCATCCCGATTGGTTCCGCGATTGCTCGGATCGGCAAACGCGGTTCCCAGCACATTCATGTTTTTGCCAGGCCCGCGCAAATTTGTGTACAGTTCATCGCCCTGATGCATCCAGATTTTCGGCAAGCCTTTGGTGATCGGATGATTCGTATCGCGCAGCGTGATTTGATAGGGCTGCCGTGCGCCATGATTGCCTGCATTGCCGGGCGAATTGTCAGAACTTAACTTGCCATCCTTGAAAAACCAATACGCGCCGGAATTTTCATTACGCCCACGCCATCCGCCGATGCCAATCATCTCGTTGAATTCTTTCCACTTCCCAAAGGCATTATTCGCCGCGTGAACAATGACTAAACCGCCACCGTTTTTGACGAATTGCTCGAACGAAGATTTTACTTCCGCTGACCATCGTTCATCCGGCGCATCGTAATTCATCACGATCACCTGATACTTACTGAACTCTGGTTTGAAGTTGCTGAAATCGCCGTTGGCTGGAGGCGCGGTCACGACATCAACTTGAAACAGCCCCGTTTCATCAAGCTGCTTTTTCAGTACCGGCGTAGTCAGTTGCCATTTGTGATAAGGCCCGCCGCTTTCGCCATCAAGCAGCATCGCGCGAATTGGCGCAGCTTGTGCGGGAAAGGCGAACAGGAAAATTGTGAAAAATAAAGTGATTAAAATTGAGTTTTTCATGTGGTTGTTTTGCTTGAAAAATTAGTTGCGAATATAGCCAGCCAGAGTTGTGAAAATGAAAGAGCTTAGCCTTTGCGAAGCGCAAAGGCTGTCGCAACCTCAGCAGGATTGCGCTACATCTACAATCCTGGTTTCGGCGGTTTTACTGGTTCCCACGCCGTAACGCCTGTGCGTTTGACCTGGCGTCGAAATAATTTATTGCCTTGTGTGACATAAAGCCAATTTCGTTCGGAGCCGCCAAACGAGATATTGCCAATTGGCGTCGTTCCGGCTTCAGGTTTATTCAGCAATTGTGCGCAGCGTCCAATTTGTTCGCAGACCTGAATGCCGAGCGTGCTAGTTGCGAAAAGATGTCCAATGGAATCTACCGTAAGACCTTCGACGCCGCTTTGATAGGACATTTCAGGCATTTCCAGACGATGAAACGGTTCACCGTTGACAAGCGAGCCATCCGGCGCAACTTGAAAATTCCAGGTGAATTTTGTGTGTCCATCCGCAATGTTCAGCAACGCCTGATCGGGCGAAAGTGTGATTGCCGTCGGCTTCAAAATATTTTCACAATTGTTAACGACGCGTATTTTACCTGTTGCGTTAATAAAATTCACGGTGCGATGCGCGGTGTCTACGAAATAAATTTCGCCTTTGGCAGTCAGCGCTAAATCATTCGCTTCGACGTTACTGGCAACAACTTTTTCATCGCCGCTGGTGTCATAACTAACAATTCGTTTGCGGGCAAGTTGTGACGCATACAATCTGCCATCGGCTCCGAAGCGCAAGGCTTTTGCAGCATTCGTATTTTCTTTGAAAATCGTCGCCTTGCCGCTCGCGTCGGATTTGTAAATGCGATTGCTGTCAGGATCGGCGAAATATACCTCGCCTGTTTTATCAGCGGCGGGACTCGCTACTGATTTATATTTATAAGTTTCGCCGACTTGTTGCCAGGGTTTGTCTTTTGAAACAATCGCGATGACGGCTCCACGAGGCCCTCCGGGCGGCGGAGTAAAATTTGCTGGCGCATTTGCTGGACGCGGGAAATTCGGCGGCGCAGTTTCACGCGCTTCGATTGGTTTTGGATATTCACGCCACAACCAGCGCAATGCTTCGGGCATAATCGCTGCGCCGTGTTTCATGTTGTGACCTTCTTCGCCAATCACTAATTTCACATCGTAGCCTGCGAATTCAAACGCCGCCGCCATGCTCTGATTTTGCAAAACCCATTTGCCGGCGTAGCTGTTCAGGTCGTTGTTGCCATCCTGCATAAAAATGCGAATTGGCTTGGCTTCGGTGCGACGAATACGCGCAGGCAAACTATCTGCGCCGCGAAAATTCACGAAGCTGCCGATGAAGGTCAGTACGCGCCGAAATTGATCGGGGCGATGCCAAGCCGCCATTAATGCGCCTGTTGCGCTTGTACTCAGCCCAGAAATCGCCCGGTCGTTCGGGTCTTTGGAAAGATTATATTTTTTTGCGACTTCGGGAATGATTTCATCAACCAAAAAACGTGAGAAACGATCATCCAACGAATCGTATTCGTTGATGCGATTAAACCGATTCATTTGCGTAGCTTCGTTCGCTACGGGCAAGACGCCAGGGTCAATAAAAATCCCAATCAGTGGCGGAATATCGCCTTTTGCGATCAAATTATCGAAAACAACTGGCACGCGCACGCCATCGCCCGCGAAGCCGCTGCCATCCAGATAAATCATGAAGGCGGTCGGTTTGTTCGCGTCGTACTGCGCGGGAACGTACAAGGAATAATCGTGCGGCGTACCGGGATAAATTTTACCCGGTTCAAGCTTATATTTCGTGAGCTTTCCTTTCGGCACGCCATCCTGTGGTTGCGAATCGGAGCCGAGCGCGTAATTGACCTGCGCCTGCGAACTCGTAGCGAACGCAAGCAATACTGCTAACAAAATCGTCTTCATGAATTTTCCTGATTCGTCGTAGCGCAACCAGAAACGGTTGCATTACATTTATCGTTTCGTTGGAGTCTTCGGCTTTGCGCCTGACCTGGTAATTAAATCCGTGAGTAACTCTACTGCTTTATCAATCGGCAAAAAATCTGCCACATCAATCGGCGTTCTGCCCTGAGCATTGCGCTCATCAAGCGGCGCACCTTTGTCCGCTAAAAACTGAATCACCCTACAGATTTCAGCTTGATCCATGCTGGGGCCGACGCCCGTCACACACGCATGGATAACTGTCATCCCTTTTTCGGTGGCAGCTTTCACGTCAGGATCAAGTTCGAACGCATACTTTACCAGTTCGAGATTGCTGCTACCCGCCGCTTGCATTAACAACGTGATACCTGCTTCGCCTTTTAACTTCGGATCAGAACCAGCAGTCGCCAACATTTTCATGATTTCTAATTGATTGGCTCGTGCAGCCAGATGCAACGGAGTGAGTTCGCCAAACACAGGTCGGAAGGGATTGCCGCCACCTGGAATTTTGTTATTGCGGGCATTCACATCGGCTTTGCTGGCGATAAGTTTTTTAACTAATTCGACATCGCCTGTTTGTGCGGCGTGATGCAACGCAGTGAAGCCGCGCACGTCCGCGAATTTCACATCAGCCCCGCTTTCGACTAAAGCCAGCGCGCATTCAGAACTGCGATTCGCGGCGGCAATCACTAACGCTGGCGTTCCATCAGGAATTTTCCCGTTTGGATCAACGCCTGCGGCGAGCAAGTATTTGACGGACTTCGCGTCGTTTTTGACGGTCGCAAAAATCAACGGCGTGAAGCCACTTTTGGAAACTGCTTTGACATCCGCACCGTGCGCGATCAGCGTTTTCACTACGTCGGAATGCCCTTCTGCCGTCGCCCACATCAACGCGCTCTGCTTTTTCTTTTCTTCGACGGCGTTGACGTTAGCGCCTTTCTCGATCAGCAAATTAACGGCTTCAACAGAGCCGGAATTCGCTGCAAGCATTAACGCCGTGCTGCCATCCCAACGCGCAGCATTAACGTTCGCGCCTGCCTCAATCATTTTTTTCACGAGCCCAGCATTGCCGTTGTTGGATGCAAGCGTGAGAGGCGTTTCGCCGTACTCATCCGCCGTATTGACCTTTGCACCTGCGGTCAACAACATTTCTGCGGCTTTGGTATCATCAAGAAAAACTGCCCAGGCTAAAGCCGAGGCTCCGTCCGGTTGCGCCACATTGACATCCGCTTTGGATTTAATGAGTGATTCAATTGCCTTGTGATCGCGGCGCTTGACGGCATCCAGCAACTCTGCCGAAGTGGAAGCAAAACACGAAGCAGCAAAAATGATAAGTGCGACAACACAGCGTAATGATGATGCGGGATTCATAAGTTTATCTTGGTACTTTGACTTGCCACGAGTTTTAACTCGGGGGCAGGATTCTAAAGACCAAAGGCTTTAGCCAAATCTTTATAATTTGGGTTTAGCTAAAGCTGATCGGAAGATAAATTAGGCTAAAGCCTTTTCTACATTCCCCCTATAAACCACTAACTGAAGTTAGTGGCAATTTATAAAACCAGATACTTTTATTTTTCGCTGGACGGCGGTGTTACGCCTTTCAAACGCATATACACAGCCATATAGCCGTATTCTTCGTTTGAATGTGCAATCAGTCTGGCAAGTGCGCCGACGCGTGTGCTTTGGCGTTGTCCCAGTGTAATCATTTCGGCCGCTTTGGCATCGGTCAACGATTCAACCGCCTTATCACAAACAGCGAAAGATTCCTGTAACGCAGCGACAAGTTCGGCTTTGGCAGTCTTGGTCGAAGCGTTCAGATTTTTCGGCTCACCATTTAGCAATCCACAAGTACGTGCCTGCGAATCGGCGACGTGCCCAATCAATTGCCCGAAGGTGCGCACATCTGCCGTCGCCTTGAAAGCGTAATTTTCTTCCGACATCTTCTCTGCCATTTTCAGCAGATTATTTTTGACGCTTGTATACGCTAATTTAAGGTCAGCGCTGATGGGATTCGCGCTCGGTGGGATCGGCGCTATTGTTGGCGGCGTTGTTTGCGCGAATGCGAGTTGCGCAAAAATTACCGTAGCGAGTGCTGTGATGAAAAATGTTGAGATTCTCTTCATTGGGCCTCCGTGGTGATCTCAATCTATATGGTATGTTTTGAGTACCGCTTTTAAGCGGCATCTTAATAAGACCTCCGCTTAAAAGCGGTACTCAAAACTTAGGATTTTGAAAGTTGCAATGGTTTTTCTAAATCTAATTTGCCTGTGCTGTCACCGAATTTCTCTCCCGGAACTCCTGCTTTTTCGAGCATTGTGACCAGCAAATTATTGAGCGGTGTTTCTTTCGGATAAATGATGTGGCGATTTCCTTTGACCTGACCTGCTGCACCGCCTGCGACCACAATCGGCAAATCGTGATGCGTATGCAGATTGCCATCGCTGATGCTACTACCGTACATAATCATCGAATTGTCGAGCAGCGTACCTTCAGCATCAGGTGTAGCTTTCAGGCGCTCCACCAGGTATGCAAACATTTTGACGTGAATTTCGTTGATCTTCACAGTCTTGGCAATTTTGTCAGGATCGTTTTGATGGTGCGTCATGTTGTGATGTCCATCGGAAACACCGATAGAGCGATATGGGCGGTTGCTGCCTTCACGCGCCATCATCAAACTTACGACACGAGTCATATCAGTTTGGAATGCCAAAACTTCTAAATCCATGATCATTTTGACGTGATCTTCAAATTCTTCGGGAATCGAAGTTGGTCGCGCCATCACGGGCATTTTCACCGTCGCATTTTGCTGTTCGGCTTTTTGAATGCGGCGCTCAATGTCACGGATGGCTTCAGTGTATTCTGTAAGTTTTCGCTGATCATCTTTGCCAAGCGTTGTGCCAAGCCGTTTGATGCTGCCATTCACGTAATCAAGGATGCTGCGTTGTTTGTGCAATTGCGCCAGACGTGCTTTCGGATCAGTGCTTTCACCGTCGCCAAACAAACGCTCGAATACCGCACGCGGATGAATTTCGACGGGCAATGGATTGTTCGCACTGCGCCATGAAAAGGTATTTGTATACGCGCAACTGTAACCGGAATCGCAACCGCCAGCCAATTGATTCGATTCGACGCCAAGTTCCAGTGAGCCTAAAATTGTTTGCTTGCCCAGTTCTTTCGCGGCAATTTGATCGGCGGAAATTCCGGCTTGAATGTTGATGCCTTCCGTTTTCTTCGGATGTACTCCGGTCAGCCACGTAGCTCCGGCGCGGGCATGGTCTCCCGCCCCATCACCGAGCGCACGTCCCTGCACTTGTGCCAGGCCGCTCAACACCAACACATGTTCACGAAACGCTTCCAACGGTTTCATCGTAGACATGAATTCAAAATTCGCGCCTTCGGTTTTCGGCGTCCATTTATCGGCAATGATACCGTTCGGG
>JAYVRW010000364.1:0-3310 GCA_043775925.1 Blastocatellia bacterium | reverse complement strand
ACCGCATCCGCAACTGGGGAGAGTATAACAAAGCGCTCAAGGAAAGAGGAAGCCTGACGATCCGGGTGAGTGAGGAAGCTGTGCAGGCGTGGACGACGGAAGAGAAAACGGGAGAGCGAGGGGCGTCGCCGCAGTTCACGGACTTGGCGATCCTGACGATGGCAACGGTGCAGGCAGTCTACCATTTGGGGGGACGGCAAACGCAGGGCTTTTTGACCTCGGTGTTTGGGTTGATGAAGCTGAAATTGGCGGTGCCGGATCATTCAACGCTGTCGCGGCGACGCGGTGCGTTGGAGCTCGAATTGCGAGTGCGGGAAAGGACCGAGGCGCGGCATCTGGTGATCGATGCGACGGGCGTGAAAGTGTTTGGCGAGGGGGAATGGAAGGTGCGTCAACACGGGGTGAGTCAGCGACGAACGTGGCGGAAATTACATCTGGCGACGGACGCGGCGACGCTGGAATACGTGGCGGTCTGCGCCAGTACGAACGATGTCAGCGACGGAGCAATGTTGCCGGAATTGCTGCGCGGGTGGCAGGCGGCAGAAGTTCGGCAAGTGAGTGCGGATGGCGCGTACGACCAACGTCAATGCTACGGCGCGATTGCAGCGGTGGGAGCCAACGCCGCGATTCCGCCCCGTGCCGGAGCGAAGATTTGGCAGGACGGCAAGACGAAAGGAGCGCGGCATTTGAGAGATGAAAACCTGCGCCAGATTCGGCGCGTCGGCAGGAAAAAGTGGAAAGCAGCGAGTGGCTACCATCAACGGAGTCTGGCGGAAACGAGCATCTTCCGCTTCAAGATGATCTGCGGAGATAAACTACAAACGCAGAAACTGGAGAATCAATTCACGGAGCTATTTCTCAAGTGTGCACTCCTCAATCGCATGACTCACCTCGGCCTGCCTGACAGTTACAAGGTCACCGGATAGGAGCACTGGCTTCGTGCAAACCTTCTGGATTTATGCAACAACGCCGCCTGTCGGAGTAAAATGAATAATCCGCGTTGACGCCATTCGCCTGAAAATTATTAACGCGCATTGAGCTATCAAAACTCATCGTGGCCGTGGTCGTCCCTGAAGTCAGTGCTTTGGTGCCATCAAACGCGCGATAGGAAATCCCGGTCGCGTAGTTCGTGACGCCACCGAATGCAGAACCAGTAATGTCCGTCGTGCGTCCGGCTAAATCGTAAGCATAGCTGATGCTGTCACTAAACGGATCAGTAATTTTCTTCAGTTGTCCCGTAGATTGATAATACTCATAATTGAGCGCAAAGCTGCCGGACAACCCTGTCAACGTGCGGGATTCCTGCGTCAGCCGGCTGAGTGTGTCGTAGGTGTAATTCGCTGTTCCCATGCCATCCGTCATCGTCAAATGGTTGCCCATTGAATCGTAGGTGTAACTGACATTGGGCGTAACCTCGACGCCACCTGGCACGGTGTAATTGATGCTGGTGGGCAAGCCGCGCAGGTTGTATTGCAGCGTTCCTACCGCTCCCCGCGCATCAGTCGAAGTTTGCACGGAGCCATCAGGGCAATAGGTATAAGCCGAATACGGCGTCGCGCCGGATTGTTGGGGTAATTGCTTCTGCGTGACCCTTCCCAAGCCATTGAACGTCGTCGTGGTTTGTTGCCGCGTCGCGGAATTGCAATTGCCGGACGGACACGCGGAATAATCCGTCGTCACTCCGACTGCCTGAATGACATAGCTTTTGCGCTCTAACGGTTTGTTGATAAAGGAAGGTGTTTGTCAGAATTACTTGGAGCATTCATACTTATTTTTGCTTACTCTCCAAACCACAACGCAACTTTTAATATACCTATCTTAAAAATATTCTGCTAGTATCGCACCGCCATTTCTTAAGTTAAAATGTAATAGTTTATTTGATAAATCTGTATCTTTATAAACCCATTTTACGTTGGGGTAGAGCTTGTCAGTGGTATCTTTGACTCCTGATCCTTCAAATACAATAAGACCAAACCGCTTTTTATCTGTTCGATGCTTATTAACTACGATGCAAACGCGTTCACTCTTTCCGTCCCCGTTTATATCATGCCCCACCCAGGGCGAAGACATTTCGCTTTCAATATCATGCCTAACTTCAGAGTTTTCTATAGAACGTGTTTGGAATAAAAAGAGAAAGGGTTTTTACTGCTGGAATGGGATAGACAACAGATGTAACCGAGGCGCAATTCAAGGTGTTAGAGAAATTGTTACCGAAGAGCAAGACACGCGGGTACATAGTGGACAGGCATGCGGTGGTGAACGCGATTTTGTACCAACTGAAAAATGGTAGTCAGTGGCGCGATTTGCCAGGCGACTTGCCAAAGTGGCAAACAGTCTACTCGCAATTGCGGCGGTGGAAAATAGGTGGCGTGTGGGACGAAGTCTTGCGCGCGCTGGCGCAAGCGGAAAGAGCGCGGCACAAAAAACGAATTCCCGACCTTGTGGTTAGGAGATTCTATGTGCGCCAAAAATACGGAGACGGCGAAGCTTGAAACGAAAGGATTTTGTCACTACAAATGCACCAACGGAATAAAAAGGCATCTGTTGGTGGATGTGTTGGGAACGCCATATTTTGTGCGCTGTACGCCAGCGAAGGTGAGTGACAATCAGGGCTTATTGGAGATGATCAAGGAACATAAAGAGTACTTTCTCAACTTGCCTCCCGAACACCGCGTGACGATCCTGTTCGATCACGGGTATCACAAGGAAAAGTTGGAGCAAGAGCTTGAAAAAATTGCTCCCCGCTTCAGCCACTGTGTGAGGATTGAGCTTGCCGCCAAAATGACGCCGACGCAAAAGGCCGTCAAGCCAGGGTTTGTGGTGATCCCCAAAAGATGGATCGTCGAGCGTACCAATGCGTGGATCAATCAATGCCGGGTGCTCTGGAAGAATTGCGAAGGTCTGCTCTCGACGAGTGAAGCTAAGATCAAAATCTGCGCCATCCGTTTACTCTTACGCAGACTTGCTTGATCCTTTTATTACAAACACGTTCTATAGGCAAGGTTAATGGAAAAGTCTTTCGCTGTAGCAAGTCTGAAATCGCTTTCACGAACAAAACGCTCCCAGTTATATCGATCAACGTCGTTGCCGCCAAAAATATTAGGGATTATTTCTTTTTCCTGTTCCAGGACGCTAACTGTGTTTTGAGGGTTAGCCGCAGTTGAAGTCAGGCTAGTAGAATTAGATTGGCAGCCATTGATTTCGAGGAGTATAAGTAACTAAGCAAAATTAATCTGGTATTTTGAGCCAACCCCAACTAAGACCTTTTTCAAGGCAGAGTATAAGGTCTGACCAGACTCATAAGCGGATA
>JAYVRW010000363.1:0-11441 GCA_043775925.1 Blastocatellia bacterium | reverse complement strand
ACAAAATCTGCGAAATTCGCTTGGGCAACAGATGTGTAGCGGCTTGCGCAATGCGTCCTGTGATGTGGGCGATGTCACCGCCGCCGTCCCAATGTTCGCGGACAACATTCGCCGGCGTTCGCGTGAATAACCGTAACAGCGTTAGTGCTACCACATACAAATCGTCTACCTGACCGATAAAAGGAATCACATCAGGAATCAAATCCAGCGGAGAAATGACGTAAGCCACGGCTCCAACGAGAAATACTTTTTCCGCCGTCGGGACGCGATTATCCTTCATCAAACGGTAGAGCAGCTTGAGTAAATTCGGAATCAATTGAATGATATTTTGCAAAAAGCCGCGTGATTGTTGACGCTCCATTCGTGAAGGTCTTTGATCACGAATTGCGATTTGTTCTGACGTTAATTGCTCGAATTGATCTGCCATCAAATGTCCTCCAAATTCGTTGTAAAAACTTTCCTGTCAGCGACCAATTTGCTGATCGGTGGCTTAGATGCTTAAATTATCACTGACGTTATAACTTTTGAAAAAATATTTTATAAAAAATGGTCTTGGATTTTTGGGCTTTGGTCTTTGTTTATCGTGATGAAGTGGTACAGTTTAATCGGAATAATTAGATTGCTGCGCTATCTACGTTGAAACCGCAAAATGTAGAAACGGATGCAAAGCCTAAAGCCCCAAAACCAAAGCCCAACTGAATTTATCAAATGGAAACTTCTATCGCCTTCCCCGAATCGCTGAGTCTGACGGATAACGATACTGTTTTGCAAATCGTTTGGAGTGACAGCCAGACCAGCAACTACAAAATTAACGAGCTGCGCGCCGCGTGTCCGTGCGCGATGTGCAAAGGTCACAACCCTGCGCAGTCACTCAATCTTTCCGCTGCGCAATTTCCTGACATTAAATTGACCGACCTCGCGGCAGTTGGCAGGTACGCCTATAATCTGGTGTTCAGCGACAATCACAGCACTGGAATTTATCCCCTGAAATATTTGCGCCAACTGGATTCCTTATCCGAATCGCATGACTGAACCTCTCAATCTTCAGGAAGCCTACGCTTTTTGCGAACGACTGACGCGAAATCATTACGAGAATTTTCCGGTTGGTTCGGTGTTGGTTCCAAAAGCGAAGCGCAAACATATTTACAGCATCTACGCCTTTGCGCGGACGGCTGACGATTTTGCCGATGAAGGCTACGGCAGCCAGACAACTGTCGCGGATCGCTTGCGGTTATTGGACGATTGGGAACAGCAATTAGATGAATGTTTCGCTGGGGATTTTCAGCATCCGATTTTTGCCGCGCTGCAACAAACGATCAGGGAATTAGATTTGCCGATTCAGCTTTTTAAAGATTTACTTTCCGCGTTTCGGCAGGATGTCGTGAAGACTCGCTACAATGATTTTGATGAAGTATTAGATTATTGTCGCCGCTCGGCGAATCCGGTTGGAAGGCTGATTTTATTGCTGTTTGATTACCGTGACGAAAAATTATTTACTCTTTCGGATCATATTTGCACGGCGTTGCAGCTCGCAAATTTCTGGCAGGATGTCAGCGTAGATGTAGAGAAAGATCGGGTGTATTTGCCGCTGGATGAAATGGCAAAATTCAATTTTTCCGAAGCCGAGTTGTTTGGCAAAATCTGCAATGACAGCTATCGTGAGTTGTTGAAGTTTCAAGTGAAGCGGACGCAGCAAATCTTTGATCAAGGGAAGCCGTTGCCGAATTTAGTTCGCGGAAAATTGCGGTTAGAATTGAAGCTGACGTGGCTGGGCGGTACGCAAATCTTGCGGATGATCGAAGCAAATAACTACGATACGCTGAGCTATCGCCCTTCGCTCTCGAAGTTTGATAAAGTGAAATTGTTAGGGAAGTTATTTTTTTGAGTCAGCACCACCTGCGTTTTTGCGGAAGCCCGCACGCAGTAAGGGCGTTTGTGGCGACTGAGAAATTACGCTCTTACTGCGTGCGGGCTTCCGCATTCGCCCACGCGCTAAGGCAACCGACCCGAAGTTATGCAAGCAGTCAGACAACCATCTCCATTTACAAAATTGCGCGACACGACGCGCAAATTGTCGAAGACTGTCCATTCCAATTTTTTCTATTCGTTCCTGTTTCTCCCTAAAGAAAAACGCGAAGCCATCATTGATGTTTACTCTTTCTGCCGCGAAATTGATGACATCGTAGACGAAGCCGACACGCAGAACCCGCAGCTTGAATTAGAAAAATGGCGGCACGAACTCGACAATCTTTACGCTGGAAAACCGCAGTGGAGCCAAACGATTAAACTACAGCAAACGCTTGAAAAATTTCCCATTCCCAAAGAATTATTTCTGCAATTGGTGCACGGCTGCGAATTTGATTTGGTAAGCAATCGCTATCAAACGTTCGATGAGCTGTACGAATATTGCTACCACGTAGCCTCCGTCGTTGGGTTGATGTGCATCGAAATTTTCACGTACACGGCTCCCGCGACGAAAGATTATGCCGTGAATTTAGGGATGGCGTTGCAGCTCACCAATATTATTCGTGATGTCAAAGAAGACGCGGCGCGGGATCGAATTTATTTGCCGCAGGAAGATTTGCGGCGATTTAATTATTCCGAAGCAGAGTTAATGAATAACCAATTAAATCAGCCTTTTCGTGATTTGATGAATTTTCAATGGGAGCGAGCTTTGGACTATTACCAAAAGGCGGAAGCCTGTTTCCCGGAGGAAGATCGTGCGACGCTGACGGCTTCGCGGACGATGAGTAAAATTTATTTTCAGTTGTTTGAGCAAATCAAGGCCGTGAATTTTGACGTTTACAATCATTACGTCAGCCTGCCGATGAATCGCCGATTTCGTATTGCGCTGAAGGAATGGTACGGAGGCAGAAAATGATGTCTCCCATAATTATCATTGGCGGAGGCTTTGCGGGACTCGCCGCTGCGGTAGATTTAGCTGAGCAAGGGCAGCGCGTTTTATTGCTTGAGCGTCGTTCTTTTCTCGGCGGCAGAGCCTATTCGCTCCGCGATAAAATCACAGGCGACACCGTAGACAACGGACAACATTTGATGATGGGTTGTTATCATCACACGTTGAATTTTCTCAATAAAATCGGAGCTTCGGATAAGCTCAAGTTTCAACCCTCCCCCCGCGTAGACTTCATTCACCCCACGCTCGGACAAGTCAGTTTCATCTGTCCTGACTTACCCGCGCCGCTACATTTATTAGCCGGATTGTCGCGCTTGAAAACGTTGAGCTGGGCAGATCGCTTGAAGGCTTTGCGCGTAGGGTTGTCGTTGAAATTTATGAATGGCAGTCGTCAGCGTTTAGCCAATATTTCAGTCAAACAATGGTTGGATGAACTGGGACAATCCGAACAAATTCAAGCTAATTTCTGGAACCCGATGGCGTTGGCAACGTTGAATGAACGACCTGAAATCGCTTCGGCGGATATGTTTGCCGAAGTCATTGAGCAGGCTTTTATGCGCAAGAAATCGGATTCTACGATGGTAGTTTCCCGCGTTGGATTGAGCGAACTTTATACCGAAGATGCTACAAAATTTATCGAAGCGCATGGCGGCGAAGTCCGGCTGAATGCTTCTGTGAAAAATATCGAAATTGAAAATGGAGCAATAAAATCAGTCCTTCTAAGCAATGACGAAAGACTCGAAGCCGTAACGGTCATCAGCTCCGTGCCATATTTTATACTCAAAGAAATGCTGGATGAAGTGTTGATTGACGAGCATTTTCCAGCCGTAAAAAACTTTGTTTCTGCGCCTATCGTTTCGATTAATCTATGGTACGAAAATCCCGTGACTGATGTTGAATTTGTTGGACTGTTGGATTCTCCGATTGAATGGGTCTTCAATAAAAATGCTATCGGAGGAGCGCCGAATTCCGGCTTGCAACATCTGGCTCTCGTCATCAGCGGAGCGCACGAAGCTGCAAAAATGACGAAAGAATCTTTAGTGGAGTTAGCCGTCGCCGAAATTAACAAACATTTCCCGAACGCGAAAAAACAGAGCTTTGTTCATTCCTACGTCATCAAGGAACAGCACGCCACAATCTCGCATACCGTCGGAATCGCTGCACAGCGTCCTTCACAGCAGACGGGAATTAACGGATTTTATTTGGCTGGCGATTGGACGGCGACTGGATTGCCTGCGACGATTGAGAGCGCGGTCATGAGCGGGCAGCGATGTGCGGAATATGTTCAGAGTTCACGCTTTAGTGTGTGATTTAATAAACACGCTAAAGCGTGAACTCTGAACTAAAAAAGGCTACCGTAGTAGCCTTTTTACTAATCGAAAATCTTCTTTGCTTAATCCTGTGGTTCGTTTTCATCGGCGAATTTATAGCCGACGCCCCAGACCGTCATAATCATTTTCGGATTTTCGGCATCTTCTTCGATCTTGGCGCGCAGGCGGTTGATGTGAGAGTCAATGGTACGGTCGTAGCCGCCGTAGGTGTAATCCCAAATGTTTTCAAGCAAATATTTTCTGGAATAAACACGTCCCGGATGCGACGCGAAAAGTTGCAGCAATTCAAATTCTTTTGGCGTTAAGTCTACGAATTTACCTTTGATGGTGACTTCACGACGATTGGGAAGAATTTTGAGGTCTCCGCGTAAAATGGGAGTCTGATCGCCTTCGTCCTCATCTTTTGATTTGGCTTTCATGCGGCGCAGAACGCTCTTCAGGCGTGCTTCGAGTTCGCGCAGGCTGAAAGGTTTCGTGATGTAATCATCGGCTCCCATTTCCAAGCCCAGAACTTTGTCTACAACATCGTCTTTGGCAGTCAGGATCAGAATCGGCAGCGAAGGATTGCGTTCACGGATATGACGGCAGACGCTGAAGCCATCCGTTTTCGGCAGCATGACATCCAGAATTAACGCATCTGGTTTTTCATCAAGCGCGGCTTTGATCCCGGCTTCTCCATCGTTGGCGGTAACGACTTCAAATCCGACGTGCTTGAAATAATCGGCAATCATGCGTTGAATGTTTTGGTCGTCTTCAACGACGAGCAATTTTCCCTGAGCAATGGGAGCAATCAACGCGGATGGAGTAGCAGAAATTAGTGGTTCTGACATGGGATCTAATTGAAGTTCTGTCTTTGGCATTTTGACCTCTTGGCTAACAAAATAAACATCAATAAAGACTTCTTTGAGCCTGAGAAGCCAGCAAACGTCTGGATGATAAATGATTAACAACCACAAGAGCAAGTAGTATCTTTAAGTAGTTCGCAGTTCGAAGCGAAGAAGTTCGCAGTCAGATTCCTGCTAACTGCCCAAACTGCGAACCGCGAACTATTAACTGTGAACTGCCTTGACTGCGAACTGCGAACTTTCCTGCCGCGAACTCTTTGCCTTGACAAGCTCCAACGTCGGGCAAATAATGCGGAAACTTCATAAAGTATCCAAACACTATATTTTCGATTCACGGCAATAATTGATGATCGAAGGCAGTGGCATTCACTTGATTGAGAGGTTTCCTGTTGTCAAATATTATTCCAGCAATTACGGCTTCTGATATTCCTGAGTTAAAACTGGAGCGTAAAGGCAAGGTTCGTGACGTTTATCGCGTCAATCAGTCGCAATTATTAATCGTAGCTTCTGATCGAATTTCGGCGTTTGATTGTATTTTGCCGAATGCGATTCCCGGCAAAGGCGCGGTGCTCACGCAAATCTCAAAATTCTGGTTCACGAAATTTGCCGATCTGGTTCCGAATCATTTAATTTCCAGTAGCGTTGAAGAATTCCCAACAGCCCTGAAATCTGTTTTGTCTGAAGCTAGTAAAGCGCAACTTCACGGTCGAGCCATGTTGACGGTTGAAGCCGAGGTCGTTCCGTTTGAATGTGTTGTGCGCGGTTATCTGGCAGGTTCAGGCTGGAAAGATTATCTAAGTACTGGAATAGTTTGCGGTCACAAGTTGCCGGAAGGATTAGTCGAATCGGCAAAATTGCCGGAACCAATTTTCACTCCGGCGACGAAATCTGAAGAAGGACACGATATTAATGTTTCCAAGGCGGAAATGGCGGCGGCTCTGGGTCAGGATTTGACCGACAAATTGGAAGCAATCAGCCTTGAAATTTACCGGAAAGCTTCGGAATATGCGGCGACTCATGGGATTATTATCTGTGATACCAAATTTGAATTTGGTTTGAAGGACGGAGAAATTATCTGGATTGATGAAGCGCTTTCGCCGGATTCTTCACGTTTTTGGGCGGAAGCGACTTACCATCCTGGCAAATCTCAGGCATCATTCGATAAGCAATTTGTTCGGGATTATTTAGAGACGTTGAATTGGGATAAGACTCCGCCTGCGCCGGAATTGCCAGCCGCAATTGTGCAGGCGACGAGTGGAAAATATTTTGAAGCGTACCAATTATTGACCAGAAGTAATTTGAAAGCTGAGCTGTGGGGGGATGACCAAACGATATGAATCAGGAAATGGAGCAGTTGATTGCGAAGTTAATTAATGGTGGAATTTTGTTTGATGAAGCGATGCAGGAATTTGAAAAACGCTTTATCTTGAAAATGCTGGATCGCCATAATAATAATCTGTCCAAAGCGGCGATTGCCCTGGGCATTCATCGCAATACGCTCAGCAAACGAGTCGAGCAATATCATAAATCGAACGGCGCCAAGCCGAAACTCGTCTCGAAACCGACCAAGCCCAAAAAAGTTGTAGCGGTCAAAGCTATCAGACGGTTGAGCTAGTTATTTATTGTATCTTTTTCTCATCCTGCCCGTCTTATTACTCTGTCAATTCACCGTGAAGGTGCGGAAAATTACCTCATCAAGCGACCTTTTATTACTTCAAAGGAACATACGATGTACCATTTTGGATGCAAAAAAATAGCGCTTTTATTGGGCTTTTTGTTGATTTGTGTTGGTTCAGCACCAGCGCAAAGTAAGATAGATGAAGGCGCGTCTTTGTTTGGCTTCGACCGGGTTCTGAACGTCCACATGAAAATGACGCAGGCGAATTGGGACGAAGCGCAGCCTCCGGCGCGACAAGGTGGCCCGATGATGATGCCTCCTCCGGGAGGAAACCCACCTGCCGGAAGCTCGCCGAATTCACCGCGTCCCGGCGGTAATGCGCCAGGTAAATTTGGCTTTGAATTTAAGTATGTTCACGGCGATGTCGAAATTGATGGAAAGAGCTTTAAAGATGCTGGCATCCGCTTCAAGGGAAATTCCTCTTATGCTTCCTCGCAGAATTCGTTAAAGCGTCCATTCAAGTTTGATTTCGATCAGTATGTCAAGGAAGGCCAATTATTTGGGCAGACGACGCTGAACTTCAGCAATAATTTTGCTGATTCCTCCCAAATACGCGAAGCCGTTTCCTATGACATTTTTCGCCAGATCAATGTGCCGTATTCGCGGACGGCTTTTGTGAAATTATTTCTGACGGTAGCGGGTAAGTATGACAAGCAATACATCGGTTTATATACGATGGTGGAACAGGTAGATCAAAAATTCCTGCGCCAACATTTCGGCAATGATAGCGGGCTTTTAGTGAAGCCTGAAGGCGTTGGGAGTTTACAGTATTTGGGTGATGATTGGGCAGCATACAAAGAAAAATACGATCCCAAATCAGGTCACAAAGGCGTCGAAGGCGAGAAGGCTAAAAAGCAAATGATTGCCTTCGTTAAATTCTTCAATCAAGTCGAAGGCGCAGACTTTAAAAAAGGGATTGAAGCTTATTTAGATGTGGATGAATTCCTACGGTTTTTAGCTGGAAATGCCGCGCTTTCCAATTTGGACAGCTTCCTGAGTATGGGTCACAACTTTTACATGTACCTGAATCCGGCGACGAATAAAATTGTATTTATTCCGTGGGATTTGAACATGGCGATGGGCGGTTTTGGGATGGCCGGCGGCGGCGATCAGCAGACGAATTTGAGCATTATGCATCCGCATTCAGGCAGCAGTAAATTAATCGAGAAGATTCTTGAGATTGAATCGTACAAGCAAAAATACCGTGAATACTTACAACAGATCGTGAAAGGCGCGATGAATCCTGAAAGGCTTCAGGCGCAGATTTCTGCGTTAGAAAAAGTCACGGCGGAAGCGATTGCGAGTGAACCCGAAGACGCACGAAATATGGGCTTTCGTCCTCCTCCGATGCCGAATGGCGATAATCGGGGCGGTGGGCAGCGTATTGTCATGCGTGGCGGCGGAATGGGGATGAATGCTCCTGCGCTGAAAGATTTTGTTGCCAAACGGGCTGAAAATATTGAACTGCAACTGGCAGGGAAAAAAGAAGGGTATATTCCGCAAAACCGGATGATGGGTGGTGGTGGAATGATGATGAATATGGGGGCGATGCTCGCTCCCGAATTAATGAAAGCGATGGACGAGGACGCCAATAAATCAATCTCGAAAGCCGAGTTTGAAAAATCCTCCCAGCTCTTTTTTTCCAATGCCGATAAAGACAAAAACGGAAAACTAAATCTGGAAGAAGTGACCGCTGAATTGAATCGGATTATACCGGGACCTCCGGGCATGGGCGCTCCACTACCTCCGCCTGGAGCAGAGGGGCAACCACGACGTGAATTTGTAATTATTGGAGGGCCGGGTGGGGGCTTCAGTCCGGGAAATATGATTGGTTCCAATCTGTTTCGACAGGCGGATTCAAATTCTGACACCATTCTGTCAAAAGAGGAATTCTTCGCTTTCACCGGAAAATTTTTTACCGAGGCAGACATGAACAAAAATTCGGCGCTGGATGAAAAAGAATTGAATGATGGAGTTAGTAAATTAATGCCGCCACCGCAGATGGGCGGGCCGCAAATGCGCCCTCCTCGGATTTTTCAGGATGTTCCCGGTACAGCTCCCAAACCGAAGGAGAATGATTAATGGATGAGTGGTTACGTGGCAGCCTCGAAAATGGCAGCGATGTCCCGATTAAGTTATTAGTTCTTCGGCTGATTCTGGCGCTGGTTTTTGGCATGATTGTCGCCGGAATTTATCGGTGGACGCATCGCCGCGACGAATTTCCGGCGCAAAGCTTTATGGCGACGCTGGTGCTGATGACCATAGTGATTGCGATGAGTACACAGGTTATCGGCAATAATGTCGCACGTGCTTTCAGTTTGGTCGGTGCGCTTTCAATCGTTCGTTTTCGCACGGTTGTACAGGATACGCGGGACACTGCCTTTGTGATTTTTACCGTCGTTGTCGGGATGGCGATTGGCGCAGGCCATCTCAGCGTAGCCGTCATTGGCTCCATCGTGACTTGTGTAGCGGCATTCGTCATGCAAACACGAGATTCGTCGAAAGGTGTTTCAGAGCTGTCATTTATTCTAGGTGTCAGTCTGGGTTTAGGTCGCAAGCCGGAATTATTGCTGCCGGGACTTTTTGAAAAATATCTGGAGAAATATCAGCTTTTTGGAACGAGTATGGCGAAGCAGGGAAACGCGATGGAATTTACTTATCAGATCAGATTGCGGAGTCTCGAAATTCAATCAGAGTTAATCAGCGAATTAAGTCAGGTTGATGGCGTCGTGAAAGTCGAACTGCGTCGCCCGAATTAAGTTCGTGGGTTTTGGCAGAAGCCTGCACGGAGTCAGGGCGCCCACTTACTTCGTGTGTGTTTCTGCCTTCGCTCAAAAAATCAAAATAATAATGGAGAAACTATGAAGCAATTACTGCTCACCCTTATTTTATTGTGCCTGACGTTGAATGTACTCGCCCAGAATGCGAACGACGCCAAGGCTGAAAATATTATCAAACAGGCGCGTGAGGCATTAGGCGGCGAAGCTCATCTCAAAGCTATTCAAAGCCTGACGATTCAGGGAAAATTTACGAATACAATGATGGGGCGTCCGATGCAGGGCGACCTGAAAATCGAAATGGTGCTGGCTGGAAAATACCTGCGAACTTCTTCGACGACGATGGGCGATTTGCTGCAATGCGTGAACGAATCAAATGTCTGGTCAGATTTTAAACGGAATGAGATGGCGATGGGTGGCGGCGGTGAAGGTGGTGGAAGAGGTGGCGGAGGAGCTGGTGCTGATAGCGGTGGTGGTGGCGGAAGAGGCGGCGGCGCTGGAGGCGGAGGTGGCGGTGCAGGAGGTGGCGGAGGCGGTTTCTCGCGTGGACGAGCTGACTCGAACGGAAGCGGAAGACCGCGTCCAGGTGGCGCAGGCGGATTTGCCAATAATCCAGAGATGCTGAGAACGATCCGGCAGGATTATTCTCATCTGATGATTTCGTGGCTGCTGATGGAACCAGTTAATCAAAAATTGAGTTACACCTACGAAAATGAATTGCCAACGAAAGACTCCAGAGCAGACATCATTCGCGTCACTGGTCAGGAAGATTTTATCGTCTGGGTTTTCGTAGATCAGAAATCGCATCGTTTAGTCGGATACTCCTATCAAACGATGACTCCAAGGCGTCCAGATGTGACGGATGCCGCCGAAGCGGAGCCAAAAATGATGGTCGTGCAGGTTTTCTTTGATGAATATAAGCAGGAAGGGAATGTCTACTTTCCACACCTGATTAAAAAAATCGCCAACAATCAAATGCTCGAAGAATTGAAAATCAGTAAAGTGAAGATTAACGAAAATATTAAGGATAAGAAGTTTGAGAAGAAGGGCTGAGTTTTTATTTGGAGTGCGGCGGACTTGACGCAGCTTTGTGTTCATCGCGGAAAGCTGACTTTACAACCAATATATTTGGTAACGAACGAAAAGCGGCGTTGAGCCGTCGCACCCCATAAATCCGGCGCTACGCTATATCTTGACAAAAAATGCCTGCGCTTATATTTTCGCCGAAGCTGTAAAACAGATTGTGTAATGGCGAACCGATTGATCGCCTGTTTCCAGTTTTGGATCGGCATCGTCCATTTCTTTGCCGCCGCTTGGGTTGCCAGATAGACAACCTTCAATGCCGCCTCATCGGTTGGGAATATTTTCCGTTTTTTGGTTGCGCTGCGAATTACTGGATTGAGCGATTCGATGGCATTGGTCGTGTAGATAGCTTGGCGAATTTCATCCGAATAGTCAAAGATTGTCCGCAGATGAGAGGATGTCAGAAATTAAGTGTAAGTGCGTTTTTGTCAGATCAGCGACCCTCAAAGAGGATGGCCAGTTGATTGAGGGCAACCAATCCTGGATGGGCCTCGTCCATTTTTTCTGGATCTTTTGCCAGGCCAGGGACCACAATTTATAAGCCGCTTCAGCACCACGGCGGGACACTCCATGAAAATCTCCGCTGTCGTCGGAAGCGGAAAGAACGTTACGGCGTCAATTCCACCAGAGGCGTTTTAGTCAATCAAATCAGGATTGACGAGCGTCCAGCGGTCGTGGCAGAAAAGTCCCGAATCGGTGACTGGGAAGTAGATTCGGTCATCGGCAAAGGACATCAACAAAGCATCGTGACGATGGTCGAGCGCAAAACGAAACTACTCGGAATGAGGAAACTTGCTCACAAAACCGGGAGCC